>CAJNCC010000004.1:0-158879 GCA_905221165.1 bacterium | reverse complement strand
TCGGGAAGTAGCTCAGCTTGGTAGAGTACTTGGTTTGGGACCAAGGTGTCGCAGGTTCGAATCCTGTCTTCCCGATTCATGGCGGTGTAGCTCAGCTGGCTAGAGCGTCCGGTTCATACCCGGGAGGTCGGGGGTTCGATCCCCTTCGCCGCTATAATGATCTTGTTGGACCTTTAGCTCAGCTGGTTAGAGCTCTCGGCTCATAACCGAGTGGTCGTAGGTTCAAGTCCTACAAGGTCCATTTGAATAGCATGGAGGATTACCCAAGTCCGGCTGAAGGGAACGGTCTTGAAAACCGTCAGGCGTGTAAAAGCGTGCGTGGGTTCGAATCCCACATCCTCCTTTTGTATTAACGCGGGATGGAGCAGCTCGGTAGCTCGTCGGGCTCATAACCCGAAGGTCGTAGGTTCAAATCCTGCTCCCGCAATAAGGCTCGGTAGCTCAGTTGGTAGAGCAATGGATTGAAGCTCCATGTGTCGGCGGTTCGATTCCGTCTCGCGCCATTTTTACTTATAGTGTGTATGCGGGTGTAGTTTAGTGGTAAAACTACAGCCTTCCAAGCTGTTGTCGCGAGTTCGATTCTCGTCACCCGCTTTGAACTTTGTTCAAATTACATTACCAAGTTTTTAACTTGGGCGCGTAGCTCAGGTGGTTAGAGCGCACGCCTGATAAGCGTGAGGTCGGTGGTTCGAGTCCACTCGTGCCCATTAATAGGAGAATTACTCAAGAGGCTGAAGAGGACGGTTTGCTAAATCGTTAGGTCGGGTAACTGGCGCAAGGGTTCGAATCCCTTATTCTCCGTTTTATTGAGAGTTTATAACTCTTTTTTTGTATTTTTAAGAATAGTAGAATAAAAACTTCAGATTTGTAAAACTTAATTGGATTACTTATCTGAAGTTTTTTTGCGCTCTTTGTCAACTGTAGTGAGCTGCAGAAAAGCTAAAATCTTTATATATTGTCGATTTTATGGTTGTGCTAGTTTATTATTACTTCCAACTCTTGAGTGAAATTTCTCCGCTATTGAGCCAGATTTCTTTTCCGTTATCACATTGTACCAAAAGCTTTCCATTTTCAGAGATATCTTTAGCAAGTCCTTTGTAGTCTTTTTGATCTAGTGTAAAAGTCACTTCTTTTCCTAGGACGAATGACTGTTTTTTATATAGGTATAATAGCTCTTCTGCTGGTGTTTCGAAGAAAACACGCCATATCTCTATAATTAATTCATTTCTGGTTATAGGTGCTGGTGCTTTAAATAGACTAGCAGCTTTTTCTTTTAATTCCTGGGGGAAGTCTTTAATAGTAAAGTTGATTCCTACTCCAATAATGATATCTGTGACTAGACCTGTTTCTACAGACGTCATTGCCTCAGTAAGGATTCCTCCAATTTTATGATTGTTTAGGTAGATATCATTGACCCATTTTATGTCGACATCTATTAAGGTTAGGTTCTTAATGGCTTTGTAGATAGCTCCGGCTACAAGTAGTGTGTAGGATGGTAATTGGTCATAGGGGAGATTGGGTTTAAGATGGAGTGTCATATAAATGCCACCTTGGGGTGAGTAGAAAGAACGTTGAAAACGGCCTCGGCCAGCTGTTTGATAGGAAGCTAGATAGAGGGTGTTTGCTTCATTTCCTAAATCAATAGCTTCTTTTGCATCGAGTTGTGTTGATTTTGTTTCGGGTTTAAAACTGACTTTAATTGGAAGATTTTCTTCTAGAATCTCTGGAAGAATAAGGTCTCCATTCATCAGTTTATATCCTTTGTTTTTGATGCTATCAATTTCAATGCCTTCTTGTTCTAGTCGCTTGATGGCTTTCCAAATTGATGTTCGAGTTAGTGATAGTTCTTCTGCAATTTTTTCTCCGCTGATATAATCGATTTCTTTAGCTAGAATTTGATAGACAGCTTGGTAGGATTTCATAGTGTTGCCTTTCTTTAAGAATAGTATATGATTTGAATCTAGTTTGGATAATTGGTCAAAACCTTATTACATTACTACTATTTTAACATATACCTAGTCTTTACGGTATGATTTTCTTATAGTAAATCTAGTCATTAAGTTTGAGTTTTGAATATCAGTATTTTTGCTCCCTTTTTTACCTAGTAAACGTTTCCTTTGTTTTCAAATTGCTAAAAAAGTGGTACAATAAAGGGTAGCTTACTATTATCTGAATCAACTGATTTGGAGAGAAAGGATTCATTTTGAAATCAATAGGCTTTATTGAAAAGCTGAGAGGGTTGTCTAGTAAAGAGCTGATTTTATTGGGAATTATCCTGAGTATCTTTTTACCCTTTTATCTTTTTGTAGTTGTATTCTGTTTATATATTATCAGTTTAATTTTCACAGGGGACATGAAAAGTATTCTTCAGAAAATGGGGGAGCATCCGATGCTGCTTCTTTTTCTTGGCTATAGTACTGTTATATCCGTTTTTGCACAAAATTGGATGGGAGTTTTGGCTTCAGTAGGAATTTTTCTATTTACTGTTTTCTTTTTGCACTATCAGTCGATTTTATCACATAAATTCTTTCGATTGATTTTGCAGCTCGTCTTGTTTGGTAGCGTCTTGTCAGCTGCTTTTGCGAGTTTAGAACATTTCCAAATTGTGAAGAAATTTAACTATGCTTTTCTTTCACCCAATATGCAGGTGTGGCATCAGAATCGTGCAGAAGTGACCTTCTTTAACCCTAATTATTATGGAATTATTTGTTGTTTCTGTATCATGATTGCCTTCTATTTGTTTACAACGACCAAGTTGAATTGGTTGAAAGTATTCTGTGTGTTTGCAGGCTTTGTGAATCTCTTTGGATTGAACTTTACGCAAAATCGAACTGCCTTTCCTGCTATTATCGCTGGAGCAATCATCTATCTCTTTACGACCATTAAAAACTGGAAGGCCTTTTGGCTTAGTATTGGGGTCTTTGCGATTGGCTTGAGTTTCCTCTTTTCCAGTGATTTAGGAGTTCGGATGGGGACTTTAGATTCTTCTATGGAAGAACGGATCTCTATATGGGATGCTGGGATGGCTTTGTTTAAGCAAAATCCTTTTTGGGGTGAAGGGCCTTTGACCTATATGCACTCTTATCCTCGGATACATGCTCCTTATCATGAACATGCTCACAGTCTTTATATTGATACGATTCTGAGTTACGGAATTGTAGGGACCATTTTATTAGTTTTGTCTTCTGTTGCTCCTGTTCGCTTGATGATGGATATGAGTCAGGAGTCGGGGAAACGTCCGATTATTGGTCTTTATCTATCTTTCCTTACAGTGGTTGCTGTGCATGGAATCTTTGACTTGGCTCTCTTCTGGATTCAGTCAGGTTTCATTTTCTTGCTAGTTATGTGCAGTATTCCGTTGGAGCATCGAACTTTGGTATCGGATATGACGGATTAAGTTTATAAGATTAAAATCTTCTATCTTGGGTAGGAGATTTTTTACTTGGAAAAATTATTTCTAAATCGAAATAGTTGACAGTTGGAATAATGAGTGTTACAATTATTTTATTCATTTCGATATCGAAATAAATTGGAGGTGTCATGAAAGATAGTCATTTGGTAGCCCATCATATTCGTTTGTTGAATGGGCGGATTTTTCAAAAGTTACTGAGCCAAGACTCTGAAGCTCTTTATAGGAGTGAGCAGGGGAAAATTTTAGCGGTTTTATGGAATAGTGAAACTGGCTGCGCAACTGCGACAGATATTGCTTTGGCGACTGGACTTGCTAATAATACTCTGACGACGATGATAAAAAAGCTTGAGGAACAAAATCTTGTAACTATTAGTCCATGTGGAGAAGATAAGCGTAAGAAGTATTTGGTTTTAACAGAGTTGGGGCAGTCTCAGAAAGAAGTGGGGCATCGTGTCAGTCAGAAATTGGATACGATCTTTTACAAAGGATTTTCAGAGGAAGAAATTCGTCAGTTTGAAGCCTTTCAAGAAAGAATTTTGGCTAATCTGAAAGAGGAGGAAAATGAGGTTTAAAATGGAGCAAATTAGCTGTTTATAAGTAAAGGCCACTTTTGACTTTGTTTTCCAACTCTTAGGACAAGGAAACTATGTGGTTAGCTATGGTCAGACTCAAATTGGTGGAGTTGCCTATGCCCAGTACGATATCTTCCGTCTAGAAAACGGGAAAATTGTGGAGCATTGGGATAATAAGGAAGTTATGCCTAAGGTAGAAGACTTGACCAATCGAGGGAAGTTTTAAATTGAGGATACAGAATGATTGAATACAAAAATGTGGCGCTACGCTACACAGAAAAAGATGTCTTGAGAGATGTCAATTTACAGATTGAGAATGGCGAGTTTATTGTTTTAGTTGGGCCATCTGGGTCCGGTAAGACGACCATGATTAAGATGATTAACCGTCTCTTGGAACCGACTGATGGAAATATTTTTATGGATGGCAAGCGCATCAAAGACTATGATGAGCGTGAACTTCGTCTTTCTACTGGCTATGTTTTACAGGCCATTGCTCTCTTTCCCAATCTAACGGTCGCGGAAAATATTGCCCTGATTCCTGAGATGAAGGGATGGACTAAGGAAAAAATTGCTCAGAAAACAGAAGAGCTTTTGACTAAGGTTGGCTTGCCAGTAGTTGAGTATGGACATCGACTTCCTAGTGAATTATCTGGTGGAGAACAGCAACGGGTCGGTATTGTTCGTGCTATGATTGGTCAGCCTAAGATTCTCCTCATGGATGAACCCTTTTCAGCCTTGGATGCTATTTCTCGCAAACAGTTGCAGGTTCTGACTAAAGAATTGCATAAAGAGTTTGGGATGACAACGATTTTTGTGACCCATGATACGGATGAAGCTTTGAAATTGGCGGACCGTATTGCTGTCTTGCAGGATGGAGAGATTCGCCAGGTAGCGAATCCCGAGACAATTTTAAAAGCGCCTGCCACAGACTTTGTAGCAGACTTGTTTGGAGGTAGTGTTCATGACTAATTTAATTGCAACTTTTCAGGATCGTTTTAGTGATTGGTTGACAGCTCTATCTCAACATTTGCAGTTGTCACTTTTGACCTTGTTGCTGGCTATTTTTATCGCGATTCCATTGGCTGTTTATCTTCGCTATCATGAGAAGTTGGCGGATTGGGTCTTGCAGATTGCTGGGATTTTCCAGACCATTCCGTCTCTGGCTTTATTGGGGCTCTTTATCCCCTTAATGGGAATTGGAACCTTGCCCGCTTTGACAGCTCTAGTGATTTATGCGATCTTTCCGATTTTGCAAAATACCATCACTGGGCTAAAGGGAATTGATCCGAATCTGCAAGAGGCTGGGATTGCCTTTGGGATGACTAGGTGGGAGCGACTCAAGAAGTTTGAAATTCCACTTGCCATGCCTGTTATGATGTCTGGGATTCGGACGGCAGCTGTCTTAATTATTGGTACGGCAACCTTGGCTGCTTTGATTGGGGCAGGGGGACTGGGTTCCTTTATCCTTTTGGGAATTGACCGTAATAATGCCAGTCTGATTTTGATTGGGGCACTTTCTTCTGCAGTACTTGCCATTGCATTTAACTTCCTACTAAAAGTGATGGAAAAAGCAAAATTGCGGACGATTTTTTCTGGTTTTGCCTTGGTGACCTTATTGCTGGGTCTGTCTTATAGTCCAGCTCTCTTGGCTCAAAAAGAGAAAGAAAACTTGGTGATTGCTGGGAAATTGGGTCCAGAACCAGAAATTTTGGCCAATATGTATAAACTCCTCATTGAAGAAAATACCAGTATGACTGCGACTGTTAAACCGAATTTTGGGAAAACAAGCTTTCTTTATGAAGCTCTGAAAAAAGGCGATATTGACATTTATCCTGAATTTACTGGTACGGTGACTGAAAGTCTGCTTCAACCATCACCGAAAGTGAGTCATGAGCCAGAGCAGGTTTATCAGGTGGCGCGTGATGGTATTGCCAAACAGGATCATCTAGCTTATCTCAAACCAATGTCTTATCAAAATACCTATGCTGTAGCTGTTCCGAAAAAGATTGCTCAAGAATATGGCTTGAAGACCATTTCGGACTTGAAAAAAGTGGAAGGGCAGTTGAAGGCAGGCTTTACACTTGAGTTTAATGACCGTGAAGATGGAAATAAGGGCTTGCAGTCAATGTATGGTCTCAATCTCAATGTGGCGACCATGGAACCAGCCCTTCGCTATCAGGCAATTCAGTCAGGTGATATTCAAATCACGGATGCCTATTCAACCGATGCAGAATTGGCGCGTTATGATTTGCAGGTCTTGGAAGATGACAAGCAACTCTTCCCCCCTTATCAAGGGGCTCCACTCATGAAAGAAGCTCTCCTCAAGAAACATCCAGAGTTGGAAACAGTTCTCAATAAATTGGCTGGTAAAATTACTGAAAGCCAGATGAGCCAGCTCAACTACCAAGTCGGTGTTGAAGGCAAGTCAGCAGAGCAAGTAGCCAAGGAGTTTCTACAAGAACAAGGTTTGTTGAAGAAATAGTTTGAAAATGTCAAACTCAACTTTGTTAAACGACCATATAGAAAACTGCTCAGACAATGTTGTCTGGGCTTTTTTGGTGTCAGAATTAATGATTTTCATTTTTAAATGGAAAATAAGAGGAAATTTTTAGGATTTTCTAAAATTTTACTGTAAATACACTTGATTATTCACAAAATAGGTGTATAATGTGTTGTGAACTACTTAACAAATAAAGATTTCTAGCTCATGTCGACTAAGGCTGGAAATCTTGTGTATAGACAGTTCAGTAGATATATAATAGAGCGTTGCGTCCGAAAGTCTATCCAGACACGGCTCTTTAAAAACAAAAGGAGAAGATTATGAAAACAGAACCGATTCATCGTACCAGTATGTGGAAATTTAAGTTAAGTGCTGCCACCATGACTTTGATTCCCGCTGCCGTGGGGATTAACTATGTTGCCAAAGCCTTGGCGGAGGGATTAAAGTTGCCCGTTTGGCTGGGGTCTTTGGGAACCTTTCTTACCAGCATGTTGGCTGGGCCGGTTGCCGGTGCCATTAGTGGTTTCATCAACAACGTGATCTATGGGCTGACCTTATCGCCAATTTCAACCGTGTATGCGATTACCAGCATCGGAATTGGGATTGCTGTCGGAGTTTTGCACGCCAATGGGTGGTTCTCGTCAGCGCGACGAGTATTTGTTTCTGCTATTATTATTGCCATCGTTTCAGCTGTCATTTCAACGCCACTCAACGTCATCTTTTGGGGTGGTCAGACCGGTATCGCTTGGGGTGACTCATTGTTTGCGGTAATGGTCGCCAATCATGCACCAGTGTGGCTGGCCTCATTTATCGATGAGTTTGTCTTGGATATTTTGGATAAAGTCTGCGTGGCTTACCTGGCATTCTTCATCTATCGTCAGCTGCCGAAGCGGATGGTGCACTTCTTTAGCGATGATAAATGATGACTGATAAAACATTGATTTCTGGAGCTCCACGGGTCAAGCTCAAGTGGTACCAGGTGATCGATCCGATTACTAAGCTCTTGTTCATCTTGGACATGACGTTGTTGAGCTTTGCCAGTATGAATTTATTGCTTCAGGCCGGATTAATTCTTGTCGCAACACTGCTATTGTTATTTTCCAAATTGAGTTCTACCACCTTTAAGGCGCTGGGATTCAGCCTGTTTCTGATTTGCACCATGCTGATCATCCAAGGGTTATTTTACAGTCGGAATCAAACTGTGCTGTTTTCTGTGCTTGGGGTGTCGTTCTACAAAGAAGGCCTGATTTACGCCACCACTCTGGGTTGTCGAGTATTGGTGATTATTTTGACCAGTGGCTTTTTTATGGTGACCACGAGTATTTCAGAAAACGCGGCCTATTTGGAATTGTCCGGATTGTCTTATAAAACCGTCTACGTTCTGATGTCGGTGTGTTATATTTTGCCGGAAATGATGCGCAATATGCGGAAAATCCAGCAGGCACAAAAAGTTCGCGGAACCAATCCGCAAAAAACGTTGATTCAGAAATTAAAGTCAGTCCTGCCGGTTTTAATTCCATTGGTGATTAAGACCTTGGATCAATCGATGACGCGGTCGATTTCTCTCCAACTGAGAGGTTTTGATAATCTCAACCGGACTGTCAGAACCTCCCAGCGCGTGTATCGCCTGTCGCGAACGCTGCACATTGGTCTGACTGGATTGGCAATTTTATTGATTGGGTGGAAGATATGGACGAAGATAAACGGATTGTAATTGAAAATTTGACCACCCGTTATCCGGGTACTGAGCAACCACAACTGCGTCAGATTAACGCGGAGGTTCATACCGGCCAGGTGGTTGGGATTATCGGGAATAGCCACTCCGGCAAATCGACTTTGTGCCGTGTGCTAGCAGGGGTCATTCCCAAAATTGTGTCTGCTGAGATTGAGGGCGATTGGCACATGTTTGGCCAACGAGTGTCCGACAATTGGCCCGTTTATAATGCCATGAATGGAGTTGTACTGCAAAATCCAGCTGGCCAACTAAGCGGGTTGGCAGACACGGTTGCCGATGAAATCGCCTTTGACTTGATTAATCAGGGAATGGCTGAAGGACTGATTCAAAAACGGGTTGAAGAAGTTGCCACGCAAATGGGGTTGATTGAACAGCTGAATTTGCGTCCCGAGAGCCTTTCCGGTGGTCAGATCCAGCGGTTGGCAATTGCCACGGCGATTGTGGCTAATCCGGCTGTTTTGATTATGGATGATCCGACCAGTGAGATGGATCCCCTTGGCCGCCGGCAATTTTTCCAATGGCTGGCCCAAGTCAAAGAGACGACTGTCTTCATTGTCACCAGTGAAATTGACGATTTGTGCGAAGTTGCCGACGTTGTGTGGGTGCTGCACGAGGGTCAAATGGTAGCCCAGGGCAGGCCGGGTGAGGTGTTTAATCATTTGGCAGCTGACTGGCAGATTCCAGCCCCGACAATCCAGCAACTTGCTCAAAAAATGGATTGGCACTTGGCTGATGGCCGGTATCCGGTGAATTACGCTGATCTGAAGGAGGTTTGTTATGTCCACAATTGAACTGAGCCACCTGACGTTCACTTATCCGGAACGGTCCTTTAGCTTGGATGTTGAAGACAAACACTTCGCCGATCCGATGGTGGCGATTGTCGGCCAAAATGGTGCCGGCAAATCAACGCTCTTCAAATTGTTGACGGGCTTGCTGACACCACAAACCGGTATGATTAAGATCGATGGAGAAAATTTTAATGATCTTAAACCAGTCGAAAAGTTACTGAAGGTTGGGATTACTTTTCAGAATCCTGACGATCAGCTTTTCAACCCGACCGTTCAACGAGAGGTGGAGTGGAATGTCGCGCAGGTCATAGATGACCACGACACGATTACGAGGCGGGCTTTAGCGGCTCTAAAAAGAGTTGGCTTGGATGATAAAACAGCTGAAAGTCCATATGACCTGTCATTGTCGGAACGCAAGCTGTTGAGCGTTGCCACAGTTTTGGCAGTGGATCCGGCGATTTATTTATTTGATGAGCCGATGATGTCGCTTGATTGGGAAAGCCGGCGCAAATTGACCGCAATTTTCCATCAGTTGGCTGATTCGGGCCACCAAGTTGTGACCATCACCCATGACATGGATTGGGTCGCCGCCGAGTTTGAGTCGGTGTATGTTATGGAACACGGGAAGTTTGGCTTCGCCGGCAGTCCACGGGAATTGTTCAGCAATCACGAACTTGTCCAGCGAGTGGGATTACTACCACCGCGGATTATGGACATAGCGGAGTCGCTGGGTGATTCACAGACATATTTATCGGTTAATGATTATTGCCAGAAAAATCGAGATGTATAGAAAAAGTCACCTCTGCGGGTTTTCCAGGTTGAAGGATTAACTTCAGCTTCTGGCAAGAACTCACATGGGTGACTTTTGTGTTTAATAACGTTTCATGATCATCGGGTGCTTCCTCAGATCGCTCGGTTTGATTTTACTTTGTTTCATGGTCATAATCATATACCATTTCTTTTGGATTTTTTGTTTGACTAATACAAAATAGGTCTTCATAGGTCTTTGCATTTTTAGCGCCCATTAGGATCATCAGTATAATTTTCTGAATTAGGAGGCTGTCCCATCACTATTTGAACTTTGTCTCCCAACTTACGCTGTTCCTATTCAATGGTGTAGGGCAAATCCTCATGACAGCTGTTTACCGTGAACAGTGGATATTCTGGGCTGCTACTAATGTCTTTTCAATCTATCTCTGGTGGGGAGAAAGCCTGCAAATCCAAGGGAAATACTTGATTTATCTCATTAACAGTCTAGTTGGTTGGTACCAGTGGAGCAAGGCAGCTAAGCAGAATACGGATTTATCTAACTAGGAAAAGATGTTTTAGGTTTTGGGATAAAACAGATAGAGTTGATAATCAAGGATTTATATTATGAAAAAGAGGATTGGCGGATCCTCTTTTCTTGTTGAAAAGATAAAAAACTTACTAGCCTAGAAATAAGGTAACTGAGTTCTACTCTGTATTCAATTTTTAGGAATGAGAAAGTCTAGATAAAACTGGACAACTTCCTGTTCTGTGAAGTCTTGCCCTTTTTTGAGCCACCAGATCAATGTCTCGGTAAAGTTTGTTACGACCAAGTGTTGGAGATAAGAGGCAGGCAGACTTGGGTGAGCTTCTTTCAAATCATCAGCCAACAAGGGATAGACGTGGTTCTCCAATTCTCTCTGGAGTTGACGGAGGAAGTAGTCATTTTTGGAAAATAGCAGACTGGTGATATGATCTTGATTCTTCTGAAAATGGAGAAAGAGGTGGGCGAGGTAATCTTCGGTTGAAATGGACTCCTCTCTTTCAAAGAGGTGATGGAAGAGGTAGCGACAAAGCTCGTCCAGAAGTAGTTCCTTACTCTCATAGTGACAGTAAAAAGTGGAACGTCCCACGTCTGCGAGATCAATGATATCCTGAACCGTAGTGGATTCGTAGCCCTTATCGTTCAAAAGTTGTAGAAAAGCTTGATAGATGGCTTTTTTTGTTTTACTGATACGACGGTCGATTTTAGTCATATGGACACTTGAGGCAAAATGTTCAGAACTGAATAAAGTTGACGCTTTGCTTCTATCCTTTCTTTGAATTTTAGTGGATAATGATAATGAACAAGATGTTCATAAATATATTATAACAAAGGAATGAGAAAGATGAAGGCAAAATATACTGTTTGGGTATCTTTTTTCTTAAACTTGACTTATGCTATTGTCGAGTTTATTGCAGGTGGAGTATTTGGTTCGAGTGCTGTTCTTGCTGACTCTGTGCATGATTTGGGAGATGCCATTTCTATTGGGATATCGGCCTTTTTAGAAACAATCTCAAATAGAGAAGAAGATAGGCAGTACACCTTGGGTTACAAGCGATTTAGTCTTTTAGGAGCACTAGTGACTGCTGTGATTCTTATCACAGGATCCATCCTAGTGATTTTGGAAAATACAACTAAACTTTTTAATCCACAGCCCGTTAATGATGAAGGTATCCTCTGGCTAGGAATGATTGCGGTTACTATCAATGTATTAGCTAGTCTTGTGGTCCGAAAGGGACAAACAAAGAACGAGTCAATTCTGAGTCTGCATTTTCTAGAAGATACTCTTGGTTGGTTGGCTGTCATTCTGATGGCAATTGTTCTTCGATTTACAGATTGGTATATTCTTGATCCGCTCTTATCGCTTGTCATTTCCATCTTCATTTTAATCAAAGCCATTCCTCGATTTTGGAGCACACTCAAGATTTTCTTGGATGCTGTGCCAGAAGGTGTCGATATCAAGCAAGTCATGAGTGACTTAGAGGGATTAGACAATGTGGCTAGCCTTAACCAGCTTAATCTCTGGACTATGGATGGTTTGGAAAAAAATGCCATTGTTCATGTTTGCCTAAAAGAAATTGAACAGATGGAAACTTGTAAAGAATTCATACGAAACTTGCTAAAAGATTGTGGATTTCAAAACATCACTATTGAAGTTGATGCCGACCTAGAAACTCACCAAGCACATAAGCGCAATATAACAGAGTTAGAAGCAAGTCATGATCAAAATCATCATCATTGATGAGGTGTAGTATAAGTGAGCGAAAGCATAATAAAAAGTGTATACTTAAACTAGTAAAAATGGAGAGGATATGTTAATGAAATCAGCAGTATATACAAAGGCGGGTCAGGTTGGACTTGCTACAATTGAACGTCCGCAAATTATAGACGCAGATGATGTGATTATTCGTGTAGTTCGCGCGTGCGTTTGTGGATCGGATCTGTGGAGGTACCGTAATCCAGAAACGAAAGCTGGACATAAAAATAGTGGACACGAAGCGATTGGGATTGTCGAAGAAACTGGGGAAGCCATTACGACGGTGAAACCAGGTGATTTTGTCATTGTCCCTTTTACCCATGGATGTGGTGAGTGTGATGCCTGTCTTGCTGGCTTTGACGGTTCTTGCGATAATCATATTGGTAATAACTTGGGAGGCGATTTTCAGGCGGAATATATTCGTTTTCACTATGCAAACTGGGCGCTGGTTAAAATCCCTGGACAACCTTCTGACTACACAGAAGGTATGCTAAAGTCCCTCTTGACTCTTGCTGATGTCATGCCGACAGGCTATCATGCGGCGCGAGTTGCAAATGTTCAAAAAGGGGACAAGGTTGTTGTTATCGGTGATGGGGCTGTTGGTCAATGTGCTGTCATCGCGGCTAAAATGCGTGGTGCATCGCAAATTATCCTTATGAGTCGTCATGAAGATCGTCAAAAGATGGCTCTGGAGTCGGGTGCGACAGCTATTGTAGCTGAGCGAGGTCAAGAAGGTATTGCCAAGGTGCGTGAAATTCTTGGTGGCGGAGCAGATGCAGCACTTGAATGTGTTGGTACGGAGGCTGCTGTAGAACAGGCGCTAGGTGTTCTTCATAATGGAGGGCGTATGGGATTTGTAGGAGTCCCACACTATAATAATCGTGCTCTTGGTTCGACATTTATGCAAAATATCTCTGTAGCAGGTGGGGCAGCTTCTGCTACAACATACGATAAGCAATTTTTACTAAAAGCTGTTCTGGATGGCGATATCAATCCAGGTCGCGTCTTTACTTCAAGTTATAAACTGGAAGATATCGACCAGGCTTATAAAGACATGGATGAACGTAAGACCATTAAGTCTATGATTGTGATGGACTAAAAAAGAAAATCCTAATGGAGATTTGAGGCTCTCTATTAGGATTTTTGACTTTATTATATTAGTTGAGTTATGGTAGAGTACTTTCTCTCAATGTCAGTTTGGTTCCCAGCATGGTCAGGCTAGGGATTTTGCGACCGTGGAGTACTTCCTTGTTAAGAATATCCATACCTGCTCGGCCCATTTCTTCAGTATAAACCGTGATGCTAGAGAGGGGAGGATAAACCTGTTTGGTCAGACTAGTGTCGTTAAAGGAAATAAGACTGACGCGGTCTGGCAGGCTGATTCCAGCTTCTTGGAGGGCACGGAGGGCACCGATAGCTAAACTATCGCTGGCTGCGAAAAAGGCTGGTGGGAGTTGGTCTCCCAAGCTCTGAATGGCCTCCTTCATCAAGTCATAGCCAGACTGGGCAGTAAATCTTCCTTGAAAGACCAGTTCATCATGATAGATTCCCTTTGCTTGACTGTAGTTCTTAAAATTTTCAAGTCGCTTATCCTGGATGATTTCTTCTTGGTCAGTTGTTTCTTCAAGACCTGTTAGAATTCCGATGCGATTCAACCCTTGGCTGAGGAAATAATCGACAACCTGTTTCATGGCAGTGTAAAAGTCCGTGATAATGCAGGTGTGTCCTAGTGAAAGAGTATCGCTGTCTAGAAATACAAGAGGCTTTTGGTATTCTTCGAAGGCAGAAATTTGAGCTCGACTAAACTTTCCGATGCAGAGAATCCCAATTACCTCCTCGCTTAATGTAAAAGGATGGTCATTAAAATAGCGCAAGATATCGTAGTCCAATTCTTGGGCTCTTTTTTCAATACCCAAGCGAATCTGGTAGTAGTAGAGATCGTCCAGCTCCCCTTGTTCGCTGACCCATTGGATAATGGCAATCTTTTGCTTGGGTTTGTGGGACTCGCCTGTCTTGAGGTGCTTAGTGTAGCCCAACTCTTCAGCAACGGTTAAAATACGGTGTCTGGTTTCTTCTGTAACAGATAGGCTCTGGTCGCGATTGAGGACGCGGGATACGGTCGCGATAGAGACAGAGGCTAGCTGTGCAATGTCTTTTAAGGTAGCCATAAATCCTCCTTCTTTAAGGTTAGTATATCATATTTATCTGCTTTTTACTGATAGTTTAGTAAAAGTTTAGTAAAAAGGATTGACCTTGGAAAATCCCTTGGATACAATAGAAGAAAACGATTACACGTTAAGGTGACTTAACGGACAGTAAAAGGAGAATTCATATGACACAACATCTTACTGCAGAAGCACTTCGTAAAGACTTTCTTGCTGTTTTTGGTCAAGAAGCAGACCAAACATTCTTTTCACCAGGTCGTATCAACTTGATTGGTGAGCACACAGACTACAACGGTGGGCACGTTTTTCCTGCTGCTATTTCCTTGGGAACTTACGGTGCAGCTCGTAAGCGTGACGACCAAGTCTTACGTTTCTATTCAGCTAACTTTGAGGAAAAGGGTATTATCGAAGTGCCTCTCGCCGACCTCAAATTTGAAAAAGAGCACAACTGGACTAACTATCCAAAAGGGGTTCTTCATTTCTTGCAAGAAGCTGGGCACGTGATTGACAAAGGTTTTGATTTTTATGTTTATGGGAATATCCCAAATGGTGCTGGTTTATCTTCTTCAGCATCATTGGAACTTTTGACAGGAGTCGTGGCAGAGTATCTCTTTGATTTAAAATTAGAGCGTCTCGATTTGGTTAAAATCGGAAAACAAACAGAAAACAACTTTATCGGAGTCAACTCTGGTATCATGGACCAGTTTGCTATCGGTATGGGAGCTGACCAACGTGCTATTTACCTTGATACCAATACCTTAGAGTATGATTTGGTACCACTTGATTTGAGGAACAATGTTGTTGTTATTATGAACACCAATAAACGTCGTGAATTGGCGGATTCTAAATATAATGAACGCCGTGCTGAGTGTGAAAAGGCAGTGGAAGAATTGCAAGTTGCCTTAGATATTCAGACCTTGGGTGAATTGGACGAGTGGGCCTTTGACCAATACAGCTATCAGATTAAAGATGAAAATCGTTTGAAACGTGCTCGCCATGCTGTGCTTGAAAACCAACGTACTCTCAAAGCTCAAGTAGCCCTTCAAGCAGGAGATTTGAAAACATTTGGTCGTTTGATGAATGCGTCACACGTTTCTCTTGAGCATGATTATGAAGTAACTGGTTTGGAATTGGATACCCTTGTTCACACAGCTTGGGCACAAGAAGGCGTTCTCGGTGCTCGCATGACAGGGGCAGGTTTTGGTGGCTGTGCCATTGCCTTGGTGCAAAAAGATGCTGTTGATGACTTCAAGGAAGCTGTAGGCAAACACTACGAGGAAGTAGTTGGATACGCTCCAAGTTTCTATATCGCTGAAGTTGCAGGTGGCACTCGCGTCCTTGACTAGTCAAAAGGAGGCTTTATGGTGACCTTAGTAGATAAATTTGTAACACATGTCATTTCTGAAAGTTCATTTGAGGAAATGGATCGAATCTACCTGACCAATCGTGTTTTGGCACGAGTGGGAGATGGTGTTTTGGAAGTTGAGACGGATCTGGATAAAGTGATTGACCTCAAGGACCAGCTGGTTGAGGAAGCCGTTCGATTAGAGACGATTGAGGATAGTCAGACTGCGCGTGAAATCCTTGGTGCTGAACTGATGGATTTGGTGACCCCTTGTCCGAGTCAGGTCAATCGTGACTTCTGGGAAGCTTATGCCCACTCTCCTGAGCAAGCGATAGAGGATTTTTACCAACTCAGTCAGAAAAATGACTACATCAAACTCAAGGCTATTGCTAAAAATATAGCTTATCGTGTTCCATCTGACTATGGAGAACTTGAAATTACCATCAATCTCTCTAAGCCTGAAAAGGATCCGAAAGAGATTGCGGCTGCCAAGTTGGTGCAAGCTAGTAATTATCCACAGTGTCAGCTTTGTCTAGAGAATGAAGGCTACCATGGTCGGGTCAACCACCCAGCTCGCAGCAATCACCGGATTATCCGTTTTGAAATGGCTGGTCAGGAGTGGGGCTTCCAGTATTCGCCCTATGCTTATTTTAATGAGCATTGTATTTTCTTAGACGGCCAGCACCGTCCCATGGCCATTAGCCGGCAGAGCTTTGAGCGTTTGCTGGCTATCGTAGAGCAGTTTCCAGGCTATTTTGCTGGCTCTAATGCCGACCTGCCGATTGTGGGTGGCTCTATTCTAACTCATGACCACTATCAGGGAGGCCGTTACGTATTCCCTATGGAATTGGCTCCCTTGCAAAAGACCTTCCGATTTGCTGGTTTTGAGCAGGTCAAGACTGGAATTGTCAAGTGGCCTATGTCAGTGCTACGTTTGACCTCGGATTCTAAAGAGGATTTGATCAACTTGGCTGATAAGATTTTGCAGGAATGGCGCCAGTATTCAGACCCTAGTGTGCAGATTTTAGCAGAGACGGACGGAACACCGCATCACACCATCACACCTATAGCGCGTAAGCGTGATGGCCAGTTTGAGTTGGACTTGGTCTTGAGGGACAATCAGACTTCTGCAGAACATCCTGATGGCATCTATCATCCTCACAAGGATGTCCAACATATCAAGAAGGAAAATATTGGCTTGATTGAGGTCATGGGCTTGGCAATCTTGCCACCACGTCTGAAAGAAGAAGTGGAGCAAGTTGCTAGCTATCTTGTAGGAGAAGCTGATACGGTTGCCGATTATCATCAGGAATGGGCAGACCAACTTAGAGCCCAATATCCAGACCTAACAGATAAAGAGAAAGCCCTTGAAATCGTCAAGGACTCTGTGGGGGCTATCTTTGCGCGTGTACTTGAGGATGCAGGGGTTTACAAGCAGACGGAACAAGGTCAGACAGCCTTTATGCGCTTTGTGGAACAGGTCGGAATTTTGCCAGACTAGGAGCTTTCTCCTTGCACAGTCCTATAAAAAGTAGTATCATAGTGTCGTTTGAAATATCAGGAGGAAACGATGAAAGACTTTCATTTTGACGCTATATCTGCCTTTGAAAATTACGAAATTGAACAAATGAGAGATGGTCACGTTGTGGTGACGACAAAAGTAGTGGACTCATCGCTCAACTACTATGGTAATGCCCATGGTGGCTATCTTTTCACACTCTGTGACCAAATCAGTGGTTTGGTGGTTATCTCGCTGGGGCTTGATGGAGTGACTCTCCAATCCTCTATCAACTACCTCAAAGCAGGAAAACTCGACGATGTGCTGACCATCAAAGGAGAATGTGTCCATCAAGGTCGCACAACCTGTGTCGTGGATGTTGATATCACCAATCAAGAAGGCAGAAACGTCTGCAAGGCAACCTTTACCATGTTTGTCACAGGCCAACGGTCAGAAGATAGACAGGTAAGGATATAGAAAAAAGAGGTTCACACCTCTTTTTCTCATTTCTTTTTATGATTTAATACTGCATTGAGGACAATGGCGAGTAGGCTGGCTACGACGATTCCGTTTGAGAAGAACATTTGGAAGGCTGTTGGCATGCTGACAAAGAGATTACTGTTGTTGAGTCCGACACCTGCAGCGATTGAAACTGCTGCGATAAGGAAGTTGTGTTCATTGTTAGCAAAGTCAACACGGGCGAGGATTTGCATTCCTTGAATCGATACAAAACCAAACATTACTAGCATGGCACCACCAAGGACAGGGCTCGGAATGATTTGGGCAAGGGCACCAAACTTAGGAAGAAGTCCAAGGAGAACCAGGAAACCAGCTGCATAGTAGATTGGCAAGCGAGTCTTGATACCTGATAATTTAACCAAACCAACGTTTTGTGAAAATCCTGTGTAAGGGAAGGTGTTAAAGATTCCTCCGAGAAGTACGGCCAAACCTTCTGCGCGGTAACCGTTGCGCAGGCGCGTGCTGTCGATCGGATCCTTTGTGATATCAGATAAGGCCAGATAAACACCAGTAGATTCAACCATAGACACCGTTGCGATGATACACATCATGACAATAGATGAGATTTCAAAGGTTGGCATCCCAAAGTAGAGGGGAGTTGGGACATGGACAAGTGGTGCTGCCGCAACAGGAGAGAAGTCCACCAAACCCATGCTAGCAGCAATGGCAGTTCCAACAACCAGACCAATCAAAATGGAGATAGACTTGATAAATCCTTTGGTAAAGATGTTAATCAAGAGGATAATCAAAACAGTAATAGCTGCAAGCAAGAGACTTTGACCAGTTGGCTCTGGAACGTTATTTCCCATATTTCCAATAGCGACAGGAATCAAGGTTAAACCAATCGTAGTAATAACAGATCCTGTTACGATAGATGGGAAGAGATTGGCCACTTTTGAGAAGATGCCTGAAACAAGAACCACGTAAATCCCTGATGCGATAAGGGCACCAAACATAGCACCACTACCATGGCTTTGCCCAATCATAATCAAGGGAGCGACCGACTGGAAAGCAACTCCAAGAACGACTGGGAGTCCAATCCCAAAGTATTTGTTGAGTTGGAGTTGGAGGAAGGTTGCCACACCACACATGAAGATATCTGTGGAAATCAGGTAGGTCAACTGCTCAGTTGAATAGCCAAGAGCTGTCGCAATCATGATAGGAACCAGGATGGATCCTGAGTACATGGCTAGTAAGTGTTGCAATCCAAGAACGGCTGCTTGCGAATGTTTTTCTTGAGTTTGCATTAGAGATCTGCCTCCTTAAATACGACTTGACCATTTTCAAAACGATCCAAACGAGCGAGTGATAGGACAGGATAGCCTGCTTTTTCAAGCAAATCACGGCCATCTTGGAAGGATTTTTCAATCACAATACCGATAGCTTCGACTGTGGCACCAGCTTGTTCGATGATTTGAATCAAGCCTTTTGCGGCTTGGCCATTAGCAAGGAAATCGTCGATAATCAAGACCTTGTCCTCTGGTGAGAGGAATTTTCCAGCGATGGAAACGGTGCTGGTTACCTGCTTGGTAAAGGAGTAAACTTGGGCAGTTAAGATACCTTCGTTCATAGTGATGTTCTTAGCTTTTTTAGCGAAAATCATGGGAACGTTTAAGGATTCAGCTGTAAAAACGGCTGGTGCAATACCCGACGCTTCAATGGTCACGACTTTGGTAATACCAGCAGAAGCAAATTTTTCCGCAAAAACCTTACCAATCTCTCGCATCAAGCTAAAGTCAACTTGGTGGGTTAAAAAGGAATCCACCTTGAGAATGTTGTCACCCAAGATATGCCCATCCTTGAGGATGCGCTCTTCTAATAATTTCATAAGACCTCCTAAAGTCTAAAAGCTAATTTACTTGGCGTTTAAATGTTTCTATAGTGATCCAGTTTGCTAGTACTATATATTTGATAAAACTAGTACGAGCGAAGCGAGTCTTATCAAATATTTCCCGTTGTAGTGGTATCATAGACAATAAGTTTGTTATTGTCTATGACGGAATTTTTGAGACTTTTGGCTCAAAAATTAGGGATGAAATTCCGAAGGAAGTTGCTCCCGTCCGCACTAATTAAGGGAAATATTAAAAATATTCAAAAAGGACCTACTTAATCTCTAAGTAAGTCCCCAAAATAGGCATGGCAAAAACGACCATACCTCACTACTGACTTACTTATTGTTAGGTGTTCCGGCACCTTGTAGAAACGTCGTGCCAATTCACGACATAAACAAGTAAAATGATATTCAATTTCAAATAGGCTTGAGCCAATGTTTTTATTTTACACTAAATAACTTTAGAAATCAAATGTTTTGTTAATGTTTTGGTTTGAAAAACGAACAAATATAATAAAAATGGGGAAAATTAACTTATTGGCTAACATTTAGAAGGTTTTTCATCATAAAAGGCATATTATCAAGATTTTTCAAGACTTGACAATATGCCTTTTTCTAACTTTAAAGACTTTTTCCCAATCTTTATTATTCTACTCGCTAAATCTTAAAAAATAACCATCTGGATCCAAAATCGCAAATTCATGGGGATATATAAAGCTATCTCCTACTCGAAATTCTCTTTTTGTCAGGGGACGATGGATAGGATAGTCAGCTTCCAGCAGTTTTTGGTGGAGCTGAGGAACATCTGCAATGCCAAAGGAAACATTGACACCGCGCCCGAAAGGATAGGTTAGTTGGGCTAATTCTTCTGTGCTGCCTTCTTCTAGCATAAGTTGGCAGTCTTCAAGCGAGAGGAAGAGAAATTTCTCCTCTGGACGCTCGTATTCGACAGAGAATCCTAGCAGGTCGCAGTAGAAGTGGCGTGATTTTTCGATGTCAGATACTACAAATTCTGGAATGACAGCTTGATAGTCCATTCGTTTTCTCCTTAGAGTTCAATCTCCATGACAATGGGTGTGTGGTCTTGGCGCGCACCGGAGTCAATCATATCAGACTTGGTCACCTTGTCAGCCACGCGGTTGCTTGTCAGCCAGTAGTCGATTCTCCAGCCTGTATTGTTGATTTTAGAAGTCTTACTGCGTTGTGCCCACCAAGTGTAGCGTTCTGGGACATCGCCGTGAATGTGGCGGAAGGTATCCGTAAATCCAGTTGCTAAAAGGTTGGTAAATCCAGCACGTTCCTCGTCGGTAAATCCTGGTGAACGGCGGTTGCTAGCAGGATTTGCAAGATCGATCTCATTGTGGGCCACGTTGTAGTCACCGGTTGCAAGGACTGGTTTTTCTTTGTCTAGTTCAGCCAAGTATTCAGCATATTTGGTATCCCAGACTTGACGTTCTTCCAAGCGTTTGAGGCCGTCACCAGCGTTTGGAGTGTAAACTTGGGTCACGAAAAATTTATCAAATTCTAGAGTGATGATACGACCTTCCAAGTCCATGGTAGAAGGGGCACCGATTTCTGGGAAAGTGACAGTAGGTGTAAGTTCTTTCTTATAAAGGAACATGGTTCCAGCATAGCCTTTACGGGCAGGTTCTTGAGAAGAACGCCACGTGTTTTCGTAGTCTGGGAAGAGTTCTTCTAAAATCTCAAGATGTTTTTTAGTAGGCCCTTTGGCAGAAAGCTTGGTTTCTTGGATAGCGATGATATTAGCATTTTCTGCCACAAGGGTTTGTAGGACTTCTTGGGACAATTTGGCACGAGCTGAGTCACTAGTTAGGGCAGCATTGAGGGAATCAATATTCCATGAGATAAGTTTCATAAAGTTACCTTTTTCATTCAGATTATAGATTTTATTATACCAAAAAAAGGTCTATTTCCCCAACGTATGGTTTGAAAAATCACCCTCTTTCGTTTATAATGAAGAATGATTTTATGAAAGGGAGTGAAAATAAATGAAATTTTACTCATATGACTATGTACTTAGCCAAATCAGTCAGCAAAATGGTATCATGATTGGCTTTGGGATTGTGCTCCTAGCTATCACAGGATTTTTTGCTTTTAAGGCTTATCGTGATAAAAAGGGGACTAAGTTTCGTGAATTGGTCATGATTTTGGCCTTGACCTTGGTGGCCATGCTTTTGGTGACGATTTCAAAATATCAGACCAATCAAGCCTCTAACAACCAATTTCAAACTTCACTTCATTTCATAGAGGTTGTTTCCAAAGACTTGGGAGTGGATAAATCAGAAGTTTACGTCAATACTTCAGTTGCTACTGATGGAGCGCTTGTCAAGGTAGGTTCAGATGTCTACCGCGCCATGAACGGGAGCGAACCAGACAAGTATCTTTTAGAGAAATTGGAATTGCATCAAACAGACGCTATTGAATTGGTGGAGGTAAACAAATGACACTCAACTATATGGAAATTTTAATCAAACTGGCCTTGGGTCTTTTCTCGCTTGTTTTTGTTATCAATGTGACAGGAAAGGGAAACTTGGCACCTAACTCTGCAACAGACCAAATTCAGAACTATGTTCTCGGTGGTATCATCGGTGGGGTGATTTACAATAGTTCAATCAGTATTCTGCAGTACGCAGTGATTTTGATGATGTGGACGATTTTGGTCTTGACCCTTAAGTGGCTAAACAACAATGTTCGTTTTGTCAAACGCTTGATTGACGGTAAGCCAACTCTTCTTATCAACAATGGGAAGATTGAGCCAGAAGCCTGTCGTTCGGTTGGTTTGTCTGCATCGGATGTAGCCCTCAAACTTCGTAGCCAAGGAATTTTCCAGATGAAACAAGTCAAACGAGCTGTGCAGGAGCAAAATGGCCAACTCATCGTGGTCCAAATGGGAGATGAAAATCCTAAGTATCCAGTTGTGACTGACGGTGTGATCCAAGTAGATGTTTTGGAATCAATTGGTCGTAGCGAAGAGTGGCTGCTTGATAACCTCAGCAAACAAGGGCATGACAATGTAGCCAATATCTTTATCGCTGAGTATGACAAGGGTGTCGTCTCAGTCGTAACTTATGAATAAGAAAAACCTGGGGTCTCGTACTCTTCGAAAATCTCTTCAAACTGCGTCAACGTCGCCTTGCCGTACTCAAGTATAGCCTGCGGCTAGTTTCCTAGTTTGCTCTTTGATTTTCATTGAGTATTGGCCTCAGGTTTCCATTTGCAATCAGAAAGGGATGTTATGTCCATTATTCAAAAACTTTGGTGGTTTTTCAAGTTAGAAAAACGCCGTTATCTAGTCGGGATTGTGGCCCTGGTCTTGGTTTCCGTCCTCAATCTCATTCCCCCTATGGTCATGGGGAGGGTCATTGATGCCATTACATCGGGGCAATTAACTCAGCAGGACCTTCTTCTTGACCTATTTTACTTGCTCCTTGCGGCCTTTGGGATGTACTATTTGCGCTATGTTTGGCGGATGTATATTCTAGGGACTTCCTACCGTTTGGGACAGATTATGCGCTCTCGCTTATTTGAGCATTTCACAAAAATGTCTCCAGCCTTTTATCAGACCTATCGTACAGGGGACCTGATGGCACACGCTACCAACGATATCAATTCCTTAACTCGTCTGGCAGGGGGTGGCGTTATGTCTGCGGTGGATGCTTCAATCACAGCTTTAGTGACCTTGCTGACCATGCTCTTTAGCATCTCATGGCAAATGACTCTGGTTGCCATTTTGCCCCTGCCTTTCATGGCCTATGCGACTAGTCGTCTTGGGAGAAAGACTCATAAGGCCTTTGGTGAATCCCAAGCTGCTTTTTCTGAACTCAATAACAAGGTGCAGGAGTCTGTATCAGGTATTAAAGTGACCAAGTCTTTTGGTTATCAGGCAGACGAGTTGAAGTCCTTTCAGGCAGTCAATGAATTGACCTTCCAAAAGAACCTGCAAACCATGAAATACGATAGTCTCTTTGACCCTATGGTTCTCTTGTTTGTTGGTTCATCCTATGTCTTAACGCTCTTGGTTGGCTCCTTGATGGTTCAGAAAGGGCAGATTACGGTTGGGAATCTAGTTACCTTTATCAGCTACTTGGATATGTTGGTCTGGCCTCTTATGGCTATTGGCTTCCTCTTTAATATCACTCAGCGAGGAAAGGTTTCTTACCAGCGGATTGAGAATCTTTTATCTCAGGAATCACCTGTACAAGATCCTGAGTTTCCTCTAGACAGTATTGAAAATGGGTGCTTGCAGTATGCCATTGATAGTTTTGCCTTTGAAAATGAGGAAACACTAACGGATATTCACTTTAGTTTAGAAAAAGGGCAAACATTGGGCTTGGTCGGGCAGACAGGATCTGGAAAAACATCTCTAATCAAACTGCTCTTGCGTGAATACGATGTGGACAAGGGTGCCATTTACCTAAACGGTCACGATATTCGCGATTATCGTTTGACAGACCTTCGCAGTCTCATGGGCTATGTTCCTCAGGACCAGTTCCTCTTTGCGACTTCAGTTTTAGACAATATCCGCTTTGGCAATCCCAACTTGCCCCTTTCAGCGGTCGAGGAAGCGACTAAGCTAGCCCAAGTTTACCAAGACATTGTAGCCATGCCTCAGGGATTTGATACGTTGATTGGTGAAAAGGGAGTTAGTCTTTCTGGTGGTCAAAAACAGCGTCTGGCTATGAGTCGAGCTATGATTTTAGACCCTGATATCTTGATTTTAGATGATTCCTTGTCAGCGGTGGATGCCAAGACAGAGTATGCCATTATCGACAATCTCAAGGAGACGCGCAAGGACAAGACAACCATTATCACGGCTCATCGCCTCAGTGCTGTTGTCCATGCAGATTTGATTTTAGTCCTGCAAAATGGACAGATTATCGAACGAGGCACGCACGATGACCTGCTAGCCTTGGATGGCTGGTATGCCCAAACCTACCAGTCTCAGCAGCTGGAAATGAAAGGAGAAGAAGATGCAGAATAAACAAGAACAATGGACTGTATTGAAGCGCTTGATGTCCTATCTCAAGCCTTATGGCCTCCTGACCTTTTTGGCACTTAGTTTTCTCCTCGCGACTACGGTCATTAAAAGTGTCATTCCCCTTGTGGCTTCCCACTTTATAGACCAGTATCTCAGCAATCTCAATCAACTTGCCGTTACCGTTTTGCTGGTCTACTATGGCCTTTATATCCTACAAACTCTGGTCCAGTATGTTGGCAATCTTCTCTTTGCGCGGGTATCCTACAGCATCGTTAGAGATATTCGTCGGGATGCCTTTGCCAATATGGAAAAACTGGGCATGTCATATTTCGACAAGACGCCAGCTGGCTCTATCGTCTCTCGTTTGACCAATGACACCGAGACCATCAGTGATATGTTTTCTGGGATTTTATCTAGCTTTATCTCAGCAGTTTTCATCTTTCTGACAACTCTTTATACCATGTTGGTTCTGGATTTTCGTTTGACAGCTTTAGTCTTGCTCTTTCTCCCCTTGATTTTCCTTTTGGTCAATCTCTATCGGAAAAAGTCAGTGAAAATCATCGAAAAAACCAGAAGTCTCTTATCAGATATCAATAGTAAGCTGGCTGAAAATATCGAGGGAATCAGGATTATCCAGGCCTTTAATCAAGAGAAGCGCCTACAGTCAGAGTTTGATGAAATCAACCAAGAACACTTGGTCTATGCCAACCGTTCTGTAGCCTTGGATGCCCTCTTTTTGAGACCTGCCATGAGTCTGCTTAAACTCCTAGGCTATACAGTCTTGATGGCCTACTTTGGCTATCGTGGCCTTTATCTGGGAATAACGGCAGGAACCATGTATGCCTTTATCCAGTACATCAACCGCCTCTTTGATCCTCTGATTGAGGTGACGCAAAACTTTTCAACCCTTCAAACGTCAATGGTATCTGCAGGTCGTGTATTTGCCTTGATTGACGAGAGGACCTATGAGCCTCTTCAAGAAAATGGACAGGCCGAGATCAAAGAAGGCAATATTCGATTCGAACATGTGTGCTTCTCATATGATGGCAAACATCCGATTCTGGATGACATTTCTTTCTCTGTTAATAAGGGTGAAACCATAGCTTTTGTAGGGCATACAGGTTCAGGGAAATCTTCGATTATCAATGTCCTTATGCGCTTTTATGAATTCCAGTCAGGGCGAGTTCTCTTAGATGGTGTGGATATTAGGGACTACAGTCAGGAAGAACTGAGAAAAAATATCGGACTGGTCTTGCAGGAGCCCTTCCTCTATCATGGAACCATTAAGTCCAATATCGCCATGTACCAAGACATTAGTGATGAGCAGGTACAGGCTGCAGCTGCCTTCGTGGATGCAGATTCCTTTATTCAAGAGCTTCCTTTAGGCTATGATGCCCCTATGTCTGAGCGTGGTTCGAGCTTTTCAACTGGTCAACGCCAGCTTCTTGCCTTTGCTAGAACAGTCGCCAGTCAGCCTAAAATTCTGATTTTGGATGAAGCGACAGCCAATATTGACTCTGAAACAGAAAGTTTGGTTCAAGCTTCTCTGGCGAAGATGAGACAGGGGCGGACAACCATTGCCATCGCTCATCGCCTTTCGACCATCCAAGATGCTAACTGCATCTATGTTTTGGACAAGGGGCGCATCATCGAGAGCGGAACCCATGAGGAACTCTTGGCTCTGGGTGGAATCTACCACAAGATGTATAGTTTGCAGGCGGGTGCTATGTCTTAATACTCTTTGATTTTCATTGAGTGTAAGAAGGAAATCCTTCAAATTACAGATTTCTTTCACCGCCTTTTCCATTTTGTGGTATAATGAAAAATGTTGACAAATAGTATAATAAAAACAAAGGAGAAACAGCATGCTGAAATGGGAAGACTTGCCCGTGGAAATGAAATCAAGCGAGGTTGAGTCTTACTACCAGCTTGTCTCTAAAAGGAAGGGTTCGCTGATTTTCAAGCGTTGTTTGGACTGGGTTCTAGCCTTAGTCTTGCTGATTCTGGCCTCTCCTATCTTTCTCATCTTGAGCATTTGGATCAAGTTGGATAGCAAGGGGCCAGTGATTTATAAGCAAGAGCGCGTGACCCAGTACAACCGACCTTTCAAGATTTGGAAGTTCCGTACCATGGTGACAGATGCGGACAAAAAAGGAAGTTTGGTGACTTCTGCTAACGATAGCCGCATTACCAAGGTTGGCAATTTTATCCGCCGTGTCCGTTTGGATGAACTGCCTCAGCTGGTCAATGTCCTTAAAGGCGAAATGTCCTTTGTCGGTACACGACCTGAAGTGCCACGCTACACAGAGCAGTATAGCCCTGAAATGATGGCGACCTTGCTCTTACCAGCAGGAATTACCTCTCCAGCTAGCATCAACTATAAGGATGAGGACACTATTATCAGTCAAATGACCGAAAAAGGCCTGTCAGTTGACCAAGCCTATGTAGAACACGTCCTTCCTGAAAAGATGCGCTATAACCTCGACTATCTCCGAGAATTTAGTTTCCTTGGAGACATCAAAATCATGTTTCAAACCGTGTTTGAAGTGCTAAAATAAAGTAGTCATGAGAAAATGAGTACAGATAAAAGGAGCAAATCAATGCCAAATTACAATATTCCATTTTCACCTCCCGATATTACAGAAGCAGAAATTGCTGAAGTAGCGGACACTCTGCGTTCTGGTTGGATTACAACTGGTCCTAAGACCAAAGAACTGGAGCGTCGCTTATCTCAATACACACAGACGCCTAAGACTGTCTGCCTCAACTCTGCGACTGCCGCTCTTGAGTTGATTTTGCGCGTCTTGGAAGTGGGACCTGGTGATGAAGTGATCGTTCCAGTCATGACTTATACAGCTTCATGTAGTGTTATCACTCATGTAGGAGCGACCCCTGTCATGGTGGATATCCAAGCAGATACGTTTGAGATGGACTATGACCTGCTGGAGCAAGCTATCACTGAAAAGACCAAGGTGATCATCCCGGTAGAGCTTGCAGGGATTGTTTGTGACTATGACCGTTTGTTCCAAGTTGTGGAAAAGAAACGTGACCTCTTTACTGCGTCAAGCAAGTGGCAAAAAGCCTTTAACCGTATTGTGATTGTTTCTGATAGTGCCCATGCTTTGGGATCTACTTATAAAGGACAACCAGCTGGTTCTATCGCTGACTTTACTTCCTTCTCATTTCACGCCGTTAAGAACTTTACAACTGCGGAGGGAGGAAGTGCCACTTGGAAAGCCAATCCAGCGATTGATGACGAAGAGATGTACAAGGAATTCCAAATTCTTTCCCTTCACGGGCAAACTAAGGATGCTCTTGCCAAGATGCAACTGGGTTCATGGGAATACGATATCGTCACACCAGCCTACAAGTGCAATATGACCGATATCATGGCTTCACTTGGTTTGGTACAATTGGACCGTTACCCAAGTTTGCTAGAACGTCGTAAGGACATCGTGGACCGCTATGATCGTGGTTTTGCAGGTTCTCGCATCCATCCTTTGGCACACAAGACTGATACTGTCGAATCTTCACGCCACCTCTACATCACCCATGTAGACGGAGCAAGCTTAGAAGAACGCAATCTTATTATCCAAGAATTGGCCAAAGCAGGAATTGCAAGTAACGTCCACTACAAACCGCTTCCGCTCTTGACAGCCTATAAGAATCTTGGCTTTGATATGGCGAATTATCCTAAGGCCTATGCATTCTTTGAAAATGAAATTACGCTCCCTCTTCACACTAAATTAAGCGATGAAGAAGTGGACTATATCATTGAGACTTTCAAAACAGTTTCTGAAAAAGTGATAACTTCATCAAAAAAATTGTAAAAAAGTCTTGACAAAGAAAAAACAAAGTATTAAAATAAGTTCAACAAATCAGAAAAGTAACTATTTTTGATCTTCAGGGAGCCTGTGGTGATTGTGAACAGGTGGTTGGAAGTAGTGAAAGTGGGCTGATTTTGAAAATGAATTTGAAACAATGAAAATTCGGTGCGCACACCTTACAGTGCAACTTGTTGTTAGACAAGGTAGAGATGTAAAGGGGATAGTCCCTTTATAATTGAGGTGGCACCGCGTTACCAACGCCCTCACATGGAAGTATATTCTGTGTGTGGGCTTTTTTCTATCCGTCGTTTTGTTTATCTTTTATTAGGGCGTTAAGTCGCTTTGATGAACTTGAGTTCTATCTGCAGCTCCTTGCCTACTACTAAAAGCAAACAAAAAGGCCGGATTAATATGGAAAGAGGAAAATTTTATGACAACTAAAGGTTATTTTGGACAATTTGGTGGTAGTTTTGTACCGGAGCCGATTCAGGCTTTGTTGGATGAGTTGGAAGTGACATTTGACAAGTACAAGGATGATCCAGAATTTTTGGCAGAATTTCGTCATTACTTGAAGGACTATTCCGGTCGCGAAACACCGCTCTATTTTGCAGAAAGTTTGACAGATCACTTAGGTGGCGCTAAGATTTATCTCAAGCGCGAAGACCTTAACCACCTTGGTTCTCACAAGCTCAACAATGTTTTAGGACAAATTCTTTTGGCTAAACGCATGGGCAAAAAACGAGTGATTGCGGAAACAGGAGCTGGTCAGCATGGTGTTGCGACAGCAGCGGCTGCAGCCAAGTTTGGTATGGCCTGTGATGTCTACATGGGGGCAGAGGATGTGGAGCGTCAACGTCTCAATGTTTTCCGTATGGAGATGATGGGAGCAACTGTTCACGCAGTTGAAACAGGGACTCGAACCCTCAAAGATGCTGTTGATGCAGCCTTTGGAGCATGGATGAATGACCTTGAAGCCTTTTATGTTCTGGGATCTGCTGTGGGACCTCACCCATATCCAACCATTGTTCATGAGTTCCAAAAGGTCATCAGTGAAGAATCTCGCCGTCAAATCTTAGAAAAAGAAGGTCGTTTACCAGACTACGTTATTGCCTGTGTAGGTGGTGGTTCCAATGCCATCGGTGCTTTTTCACAGTATGTGGCTGATGAAGAAGTCAAATTGGTTGGGGTTGAAGCTGCTGGGCACGGACTTGATACAGACAAGCACGCAGCTACTATGACAAAAGGTAGTATCGGAATTGTCGACGGCATGAAGACCTATGCAGTCTTTAAGGAAGACGGAGAGCTGGCTCCAGTTTACTCTATCTCAGCTGGATTGGACTATCCAGGGGTTGGCCCAGAACACGCCTACTTCAAAGATTCAGGTCGCGTGGAATATGTGGCTGCGACAGATGAAGAAGCTGTTCAGGCTCTCCTCCTTCTCAGCAAGACTGAAGGAATTATCCCAGCGATTGAAAGTTCGCACGCTATCGCAGAAGCAGTTAAACGTGCACCGAAACTAAGTAAAGACGACATTATCATCATCAATGTCTCTGGTCGTGGAGACAAGGACGTAGCTGCGATTGCAGACTACCTAGAAGCTAAAAAATAAAAGATGGAAAAATTACAGTCCTTTCTCTCACAGAGAGCTTGTGGTTGCTGGAAACAAGCAGAGAAAGCTGTAAGGTTGGATCCATCTGAAACGAGAGAAGAAAACATAATTCTCAAGGGAGTGCCCTTTATCGCACAGCCTGTTACAGAACCTTTCTAAGACAGGAATGAGAGATAGGAGAAATCCTATAATTGAGGTGGCACCGCGAATTTCGTCCTCACGCAAGTTATTTTGCGTGGGGATTTTTCATACAGTCGCCACGAACTAGAATTAGAACTGAAAGGGAAATTACAATGGAACGAATCATTCATGGAGATGTATTATCACCAATCTTGGCTTATATGCGCCTAAAGGGGCAACACAAGGTTATTTTAGAGAGTATTCCGAGAGACAAGGAAACAGCTCGTTTTTCTATCCTAGCCTATAATCCAGTTTTTGAGATTAAGTTTGAAAATGGAGTTCTTTATCAAAATGGTCAAGTGATTGATCGGGATCCCTTGGATTTCCTTTATGAAGTGACTCATAAGAGCCAGCACCACTCAGATCTACCTTTTGGTGGTGGGGCAATTGGTTTTGTCGGTTACGATATAATTTCGCTTTATGAAGAAATTGGTCAAATTCCTGAAGATACGATTGGAACGCCAGATATGCATTTCTTCGTCTATGAGAGTTACATTGTCTTTGACCACAAGAAGGAAAAAATTCATGTCATCGAGGATACTCTCTATAGTGAGCGTAGTCAAGAAGACTTGGAAAAAGCCTTGAATCAAGTGCTTGAGGAATTACGCATTCCTGCAGCAAATGAATTTGAAGACTTGGATTTATCACCACTTGATTTCAGACCCCATATCGCTACTCAGAAGTTTGAGGAAATGGTGGAAACAGCTCGTGACTTGATTCGAAATGGTGACATGTTCCAATGCGTACTCAGTCAACGCTTCTCAGCAGAGGTTACTGGAAATCCTTTTGACTTCTACAGAAATCTCCGCGTGACTAATCCTTCTAATTACCTTTATTTCTATGATTTTGGGGATTATCAAATCATCGGTGCGAGTCCAGAAAGTTTGGTTTCTGTCAAAAATGGCATCGTAACAACCAATCCGATTGCAGGGACACGACCAAGAGGAGCTACGGATGAAGAAGACAAGGCTTTGGCGACAGACCTGCTTTCGGATGAGAAGGAAACAGCAGAACATCGGATGTTAGTAGACTTGGGTCGTAATGATATTGGTCGCATCTCTGAAACGGCCAGTGTCCAAGTCACTAAGTATATGGAAGTGGAGCTCTTCCGTTATGTTATGCATTTGACCAGCGTGGTCAAGGGGCGTTTGCTTCCAGAACTCACTGCCATGGATGCTTTGAAAGCAACACTTCCTGCTGGAACAGTTTCAGGAGCACCAAAGATTCGAGCGATGAGACGCATCTATGAACTGGAAACAGAAAAACGGGGCGTATATGCAGGAGCAATCGGCTACTTGTCTGCGACGGGTGATATGGACTTTGCCATTGCCATCCGAACCATGATTCTTAAAAATCAAACAGCCTACGTGCAGGCTGGAGCAGGAATTGTCTACGATTCCATCGCCCAAAATGAATACCAAGAAACCATTAACAAGGCTAAATCTATGACTAGAATTGGAGAACTAAGACCATGATTTTATTGATTGACAACTATGATTCTTTTACCTATAACTTGGCCCAATACATTGGGAATTTTGCAGAAGTTCAGGTTTTGAGAAATGATGATCCCAAGCTGTATGAAGAAGCTGAAAAAGCAGATGGTCTGGTCTTTTCTCCTGGTCCCGGTTGGCCAGTTGATGCTGGTAAGATGGAAGACATGATTCGTGATTTTGCTGGCAAGAAGCCGATTCTTGGGATTTGTTTGGGCCACCAAGCTATCGCAGAAGTCTTTGGTGGTAAGTTAGGTTTGGCTCCAAAAGTCATGCATGGGAAACAGAGCAATATCAGCTTTGAAGCGCCATCTGTTTTGTATCAAGGCATTGAGGATGGACGTGCGGTCATGCGTTATCACAGTATTTTGATTGAGGAAATGCCAGAAGAATTTGAAGTGACAGCTCGTTCTACTGATGACCAAGCCATCATGGGGATTCAACACAAAACACTTCCAATTTATGGCTTCCAGTACCATCCAGAGAGTATCGGAACGCCAGATGGCTTGTCTTCTATTCGGAATTTTATCGAGAAGGTTGTAAAGTGAGGAAACTAGGATGAAAGAGATTATTGAAAAACTAGCAAAGTTTGAAAATTTATCAGGTGTGGAAATGACGGATGTCATTGAGCGTATCGTAACTGGGCGTGTAACTGAAGCGCAGATTGCTTCTCTCCTCTTGGCTCTTAAGATGAAGGGAGAAACTCCTGAAGAACGCACAGCCATTGCCCAAGTCATGAGAGGGCATGCCCAACACATTCCAACTGAGATACATGATGCCATGGACAACTGTGGTACAGGTGGCGACAAGTCCTTCAGCTTTAACATTTCGACAACTGCGGCCTTTGTCTTGGCTGGTGGCGGCATTCATATGGCCAAACATGGTAACCGTTCGATTTCTTCTAAATCTGGCTCTGCAGATGTCCTTCAAGCCTTGGGCATCAACCTAGACCTCAAACCAGCTGAACTAGGTAAGGTATTTGATAAAACTGGAATCGTCTTTCTCTTTGCTAAAAATATGCATCCAGCTATGAAATACATCATGCCAGCTCGTTTGGAGTTGGGAATTCCAACGATTATGAACTTGACTGGTCCACTGATTCATCCAATGGCCTTGGAAACACAGTTGCTTGGTATTAGTCGTCCAGAACTTCTAGAAAGTACAGCTCAGGTGTTGAAAAATATGGGTCGCAAACGTGCCATCGTGGTTGCTGGACCAGAAGGGCTTGATGAAGCTGGCTTGAACGGAACAACCAATATTGCTCTTCTTGAAAATGGCGAAATCACCTTGTCAAGCTTCACTCCAGAGGATTTGGGGATGGAACGCTACGCTATCGAAGATATTCGAGGAGGAAACGCTCAGGAAAATGCAGAAATTTTGCTCAGTGTTCTCAAAAACCAACCAAGTCCATTCTTGGAAACAACAGTTCTAAATGCTGGTCTTGGTTTCTATGCTAATGGTAAGGTTGATAGTATTAAAGAAGGTGTTTCCTTGGCCCGTCAAGTGATTGCTAGTGGCAAGGCCCTTGAAAAACTCAGACTGTTACAGGAGTATCAAAAATGAGTCAGGAATTTTTAGCTCGAATTTTGGAGCAGAAGGCACGTGAGGTTGAGCAGATGGAGCTGGAGGGAATCCAGCCCCTGCGCCAGACCTATCGCTTGGCTGACTATCTAAAACAACACCAAGACAGTTTACAGGTAATCGCTGAAGTCAAGAAAGCTAGCCCTAGTCTGGGAGATATCAATCTCGATGTGGATATTGTGCAACAGGCCCAGACTTATAAAGCGAACGGAGCAGTGATGATTTCTGTTCTGACAGATGAAGTTTTCTTTAAAGGACATTTGGATTATCTACGGGAGATTTCCAGTCAGGTACAGATTCCGACGCTTAACAAGGACTTTATTATCGATGAAAAGCAAATCATCCGCGCTCGCAATGCAGGTGCAACAGTTATCCTGCTCATCGTGGCAGCCTTGTCCGAAGAACGCATCAAGGAACTTTATGACTATGCGACAGAGCTTGGTCTGGAAGTCTTGGTGGAAACTCACAATCTAGCTGAACTAGAGGTAGCTCACCTCCTTGGAGCTCAAATTATCGGGGTCAATAACCGCAACTTGACCACCTTTGAAGTTGACTTGCAGACCAGTGTAGATTTGGCTAAACATTTCAAAGATGATTGCTTGTACATTTCTGAATCTGCTATTTTCACAGGGCAGGATGCGGAACGAGTAGCGCCATACTTTAACGGAATTTTAGTAGGAACAGCTCTCATGCAGGCAGAAGATGTGGCCCAGAGAATCAAGGAGTTGCAGATTGACAAAGGTTAAAATTTGCGGACTATCTACCAAAGAAGCGGTGGAAACAGCTGTATCAGCAGAGGCAGACTACATCGGTTTTGTCTTCGCACCTAGTAAAAGACAGGTGACCTTGGATCAGGCTGCTGAGCTGGCAAAGCTTATTCCTGCAGATGTCAAAAAGGTTGGTGTATTTGTTTCACCAAGTCGGGCTCAACTGCTAGAAGCGATTGAAAAAGTTGGCCTAGACTTGGTTCAAGTTCACGGTCAGGTGGCGGATGATTTGTTTGAGAATTTGCCTTGTGCCAGTATTCAGGCAATGCAGGTGGATGGAGAGGGTCATGTGCCCAATTCTCAGGCAGATTATCTTCTCTTTGATGCCCCTGTGGCAGGGAGTGGCCAGACCTTTGACTGGGCTCAACTGGATACGATTGGATTACCCCAGTCTTTCTTTATCGCAGGTGGGCTTAATGAAGACAATGTAGCAAAAGCAATTCAACACTTTGCTCCCTATGCAGTAGATGTATCGAGCGGAGTTGAGACAGATGGACAAAAAGATCATGAAAAGATTAGAAGATTTATAGAGAGGATAAAACATGGCATATCAAGAACCAAATAAAGATGGATTTTACGGGAAATTCGGTGGACGTTTTGTCCCAGAAACATTGATGACAGCAGTATTGGAATTGGAAGAAGCTTATCGTGAAAGTCAGGCAGATTCAAGTTTCCAAGAAGAGTTAAACCAACTTTTACGTCAGTACGTAGGTCGTGAAACACCTCTTTACTACGCAAAAAACTTGACCCAGCATATCGGCGGAGCCAAGATTTACCTCAAACGTGAAGACCTTAACCATACAGGGGCCCACAAGATTAACAATGCCTTGGGACAAGTTCTTTTGGCTAAACGCATGGGCAAAAAGAAAATTATCGCTGAAACAGGTGCTGGTCAGCACGGTGTGGCAACTGCAACAGCTGCGGCCCTCTTTAACATGGAATGTACCATCTACATGGGTGAGGAAGATGTCAAGCGCCAAGCCCTTAATGTCTTCCGCATGGAGCTTTTGGGAGCCAAGGTCGAGGCCGTGACAGATGGTTCGCGCGTGCTCAAGGACGCGGTCAATGCAGCCCTTCGTTCATGGGTGGCTAATATCGACGATACCCACTATATCCTTGGTTCTGCCTTGGGACCTCATCCATTCCCAGAAATCGTTCGTGACTTCCAAAGTGTCATTGGTCGAGAAGCTAAACAACAGTACCGTGACTTGACAGGTCAAGACTTACCAGATGCCCTAGTAGCCTGTGTTGGTGGTGGTTCTAATGCTATCGGTCTCTTCCATCCATTTGTAGAAGATGAGTCTGTAGCTATGTATGGGGCTGAAGCAGCTGGACTTGGTGTGGATACAGAGCACCACGCAGCAACTTTGACTAAGGGTCGTCCAGGTGTCCTCCACGGTTCTCTTATGGATGTGCTACAAGACGCTCATGGTCAAATTCTTGAAGCCTTCTCTATCTCAGCAGGTTTGGACTATCCTGGTATCGGTCCAGAACATTCTCACTACCACGATATTAAACGTGCCAGCTATGTCCCTGTGACAGACGAAGAAGCCTTGGAAGGATTCCAACTCTTGTCTCGTGTGGAAGGGATTATCCCAGCCTTGGAATCGAGTCATGCCATTGCTTTTGCGGTGAAATTGGCCAAAGAACTTGGACCAGAAAAGTCTATGATTGTCTGCCTATCAGGTCGTGGGGACAAGGATGTGGTTCAAGTCAAAGACCGCTTGGAAGCAGATGCAGCAAAGAAGGGAGAAGCTCATGCCTAAGACACTAACAGAAAAATTAAACGCTATCAAAGCAGCTGGAAAAGGAATTTTTGTTCCCTATATCATGGCTGGAGACCACGAGAAAGGCTTGGATGGTCTCGCTGAAACAATCCACTTTTTAGAAGATTTGGGTGTCTCTGCAATTGAAGTGGGCATTCCCTTTTCAGACCCTGTTGCAGATGGACCTGTTATCGAAGAAGCAGGTTTGCGCAGTCTAGCTCACGGGACGTCTACCCAGGCTTTGGTTGAAACCTTGAAAACCATTGAAACAGAAGTTCCGCTTGTCATCATGACCTACTTCAATCCCCTCTTTCAGTACGGTGTGGAGAACTTTGTCAAAGATTTGGCAGATACAGCGGTTAAGGGCTTGATTATCCCAGACCTGCCTCATGAACATGCCAACTTTGTAGAACCATTTTTGGCAGATACAGACATTGCTTTGATTCCTTTAGTAAGCTTGACCACAGGTATTGAGCGTCAGAAAGAGTTGATTGAAGGGGCAGAAGGATTCGTCTATGCAGTTGCCATCAATGGGGTGACAGGGAAGTCAGGAAATTACCGTGCAGACTTGGACAAGCACTTGGCACAACTTCATCAAGTGGCCGATATCCCAGTTTTGACAGGTTTTGGCGTATCTAGTCAAGCCGATGTAGAACGCTTTAATGCGGTGTCAGATGGCGTTATCGTCGGTTCAAAAATCGTAAAAGCTCTTCATCAAGGAGAGCCAATTCAGGACTTTATCAAACAAGCAGTAGCTTACCAAAAATAATCACACAAGTAGCAAGTAAGAGGAAAGGTACGAAAGGAAGTCTTTCCTTTTTCTTTTGCAGGAGAAAGGCTAGAATCCCTGTCGCAGAAGCAAACTGAATCAAGATAAGTAATTCGGTTACGCTAAAGACGAGAGAGCAGGAAGCTAAAAAGAGAAAATCCCCTGCGCCCATGCGGATATCGATAAAATGAGCCAAAATTCCAAGAACAAGGAAGAAGACCACGACCAGATTCCAACCAGAGGAAGCCATGAGGAGTAGATGGAAAGTCATCCAGACCAGTAAGGGATATTCCTGATGGTGAAAGTCGTAGATGCCCAAGGTCAAACCCGCAGTGATTAGGACGACTTGACTCAAGGAAAGTAATTCCCAAGAGTAAAGCAGAAAGATGAGCCCTAAGCCTAGTTCAAATAGGGCATACCAGACAGGATAAGGAGCCTTGCAGTAGCGACAGCGAAAGCGATTGAGCACCTGCGAGAGAATCGGAATCAAATCTAAGGGACGCAAGCGAGTCTGACAGGAATCGCAGTGACTAGCTGGACTGATAATGGATTGCTCAGGAAAACGGTCGATGACCAAACCAAGAAAAGAAGCGAGAATGCTCCCGACAAGAAAAAAATAAAAATCAATCATACTTATCTATTCGTAAAAAATGGGTGAAGTAGTATAATGGAGAAACATAGATAAGATGGGGAGGCAAAGATGATAATTCGTTTTGAAGAAAAGGTGAGCACAGAAAACGCTCAGCTCGTCTGCCAATGGTCCAACTCCCTTGGCAAAGTTTTTCAAGAACAATGGATGGGAACAATGATTCCTTTTCCACTGACTCTTCAAACCTTGCAAGACTTGGAAGGAGTTTTTTCTATCTTTGATGGACACGAGTTTGTCGGGCTTATACAGAAAATCAGACTAGAAGACAGTAATCTTCACATTGGAAGATTTTTTATCAACCCCCAGAAACAGGGGCAAGGCTTAGGTAGCCAGGGTTTAAGGAAATTTGTTAGTTTGGCCTTTGAAAATGAAGACATAGATAGTATTTCTCTAAATGTCTACGAGGCAAATCAAACAGCTTACAATCTTTACCAAAAAGAAGGATTTGAAATCGTTCAAATGGTTGAAACACCTATACGAAAATACATCATGAAAAAGGGGAGATAGAAAGTAAAAATCCTTGAAATAAATCTTGACTGCGATGATGAACCTGAATCAGCCCCTCAAAAGGACTGTATATGAATGAACGTTACCAGTGTTTAAAAACTAAAGAATATCAGGCACTTTTATCTTCCAAGGGTAGATAAATTTTCGCTAAACGTAAGATTGATATGAAATCTGTCTTTGGGCAGATAAAGGTTTGTTTGGGTTATAAGAGATGTTATCTGAGAGGTAAGCGTCAAGTAAGAATTGACATGGGATTTGTACTCATGGTCAACAACCTGCTGAAATATAATAAGAGAAAGAGGTGAAATTAAAAAGCTAGAGTTTCGCAATTGGAAATCTCTAGCTTTTTGTTTTCTGAGAATCATATTGACTCAGACTCTTTTGACTAATGTTACTAAAAAGATAAAGTAACTTTTATCCTTATTTATCGTCGCCACTCAACATGTTTTTGATACCTTCTACAGCACCTTCTACAGCGTCTTTGGCATCTTCAGCAACTTCTTTTACTTTAGAAACAACTTTTTCAGCTGCTCCTTCTTTTTCCATTTTTTCATCACCGATGGCTTTCCCAACACCTTCTTTAATAGAACCTTTAGCTTGATTTAATTTTTCTTCTACTGACATGATAATTTCTCCTGTTATATTTATTTTATATTAGTTTACACGAGTTTTTTCGTGAGATACTACACCAGTTGCTGCACCTTTAACAGCTTCTACACCTTCGCTAACTTTTTCTTGAACAGTTGAGAAACCAGATCCAAGACCAGATTTAGCTTTTTCGAATTGTTCTGAAGCGAATTCTCCTGTTGATTCAGCAACGTCAGATACGCGATCTTGAAGGCTTACTGAGTCTGCTTCATGTTGTTCTTTAGTTTTGATGTCGACAACGTTTACGTTGATTTCAACAACTTCCAAGTCAGTCATCTTAGCAACTTCTGAAGATACGATTTCTCTGATTTCTGAATATAAAGCTGGAACATTTTTTTGGTACTCAACAATAACGTTTAAGTCAACTGCAACTTGTGTTTTACCAACTTCTACGTTAACACCACTTGTTACGTCATCGCTGTTAACGATTTTTTCTTTAAGATTTGAGAAGAAACCACCGTCGATTCCCAAAAGACCTGAAACGTTTTCTAGTGACAGACCAATGATTTTTTGGATAACTTTATCTTCGTAAGTAAGTTCCCCTTTGATTTCGTGAGCTACAACAGTAGCATCTTTCTTTTCTACGTTAGTGTTTGTGTTTTTTTCGTTTGACATATGAAACTCCTTTAATTAAATTAGTAATTTTTATTTTTTTATTTATCTATATAGTTTTTTTCGATATATAATCCAGCTGCAACTCCCAGTGCTCCTAAAATCAATACAAATATTGTTTTGAAGAAGCCAAAGGAGACAATCAAACAAGCGAGAAATACGCCTATGAGACCAGCGATAATTGGATATCGATATTGTTTAAGCCATTCCATTTTTTACTTCCTTACTTCACACGACTAACAGTCTTTTTGTTTTGAGGCTTTGGTTTAGGCTGGTAGTCTTTTACTAGAACTTCTAGTTTAACCTGACGCTCAATACCAAAAAACTGCTTCAATCCATTAGTTATTTCACTTTGAATTATTTGGCATCTGTCAGCGATGTTGTCCGAAGGAAGAATTTTACCTTCTACATGAACGAAACATTTATTTTTTCGTAAATTTACATGAACAGTTGGGTTCTTGATCAATCCATGATCACTCACCAAACTTCTAACAAAACCTTCAATTGCCGAATTCTTTAATTTTAATGTATCGTTTTTAGTTTCAAGTTGAATTTCCAAATAACGTTTAGGATAAAACAACACAACTAACATCGATAACAAAACTAAAGTTGATAGAGCCACTATCCCCCAGAATATATATCTAGAGAGATAGAATTCAACGAAATGATTCTGTCTCCAGCTAAATAGCTGAATGCCTAGATCACTAACTTGATGATAATCTATCAAAACAGGAAGGAAAATTGTCAAGATTAAAATACAGAAAATAATTAAAAATATTTTCTTTGTTTTTGACATATACAATCCTTTCAATTTAACATTAAACTATTTTTACCCGTCTAATCTATTTAAAAATAGTTTATTCTACAAGTAATTATTTTTTACCTGTAAAGAATGATACTACAGTAACAACAATTGCTGCTCCTGCAATAGATGGGATCAAAGCCATTCCAGCTATGGATGGGCCCCAACTACCTAAAAGGGATTGTCCTACAGATGACCCGACTAAACCAGCGAATACATTTGCGACGATTCCCATAGAACTACCTTTTTTAGTGATTCTACCTGCTACAAGTCCAATAAGACCTCCAGCAATGATTGACCACAACATTGCTTACCCTCCTTTTTTATTTTAATATCAAAAAATCAATTTCTTTGATTGTTGCTATAATATAATTTTAATATCAAAAAATCAATTATTTTGATTGTTATTGTTATATAATTTTAATATCAAGAAATCATTATTTTTTTGATTGTTGCTATTATATAATTTTTAAAATTAAAAATATAATCTTTCGACTTGAATTTGATTCTGTATTCACGCCCTCAATAGACGGTAAAATAAGAAAATTGTTTATATATTGCTCCCGTAGTGTTATTATACGAAATAAAGGATCTTAGTAAAAGTCGTTACAGCATGTTATACCTATTCTTTGTGGTATAATTGCAAGAGGTGAAATCCGATAATTTATAAAGAGAGAAAGACATTCATGAGAGATTTATTATCTAAAAAAAGTCATAGGCAATTAGAATTATTAGAATTATTATTTGAACATAAACGATGGTTTCATCGTTCTGAACTAGCAGAGTTACTAAATTGTACAGAACGTGCAGTCAAAGATGATCTATCCCATGTTAAATCTGCTTTTCCTGACTTGATTTTCCATTCTTCTACTAATGGTATACGCATTATTAATACCGATGATAGCGATATTGAAATGGTTTACCATCATTTCTTTAAGCATTCAACTCATTTCTCGATTTTAGAATTTATCTTCTTTAATGAAGGTTGTCAAGCTGAGAGTATTTGTAAAGAATTTTATATCAGTTCATCTTCGCTCTATCGTATTATTAGCCAAATCAATAAAGTGATTAAAAGGCAATTTCAATTTGAAATCAGTCTGACCCCTGTTCAAATCATTGGAAATGAGAGAGATATTCGTTACTTTTTTGCACAATATTTTTCAGAAAAATATTATTTCCTAGAATGGCCATTTGAAAATTTTTCATCAGAGCCCCTATCTCAATTGTTAGAATTGGTTTATAAGGAAACAAGCTTTCCAATGAATTTGTCAACTCATAGAATGCTAAAGTTGCTCCTAGTTACGAACCTATATAGAATAAAGTTTGGTCATTTCATGGAAGTAGAGAAAGACTCTTTTAACGATCAAAGTTTGGATTTTTTAATGCAGGCAGAAGGAATAGAAGGTGTTGCTAAGAATTTTGAATTAGAATACAATATCTCTTTAGATGAAGAAGTTGTTTGCCAATTATTTGTGTCTTACTTTCAAAAAATGTTTTTCATAGATGAAAGTCTCTTTATGAAATGCATAAAAAAGGATAGCTATGTTGAAAAATCTTACCATCTATTGAGTGATTTTATTGATCAGATTTCAGTCAAGTATCAGATTGAGATTGAGAATAAGGATAATCTGATTTGGCATCTGCATAATACCGCACATCTGTATCGTCAAGAGTTGTCCACTGAGTTTATTTTATTTGATCAAAAAGGGAATACAATCAGGAATTTTCAAAATATTTTCCCTAAATTTGTTTCAGATGTAAAAAAAGAGCTTTCTCATTATTTAGAGACTCTTGAAGTTTGTTCTAGTTCAATGATGGTAAATCATCTATCTTATACCTTCATCACTCATACCAAACATTTGGTGCTTAATCTACTACAAAATCAGCCAAAGCTGAAGGTTCTGGTTATGAGCAATTTTGATCAGTATCATGCAAAATCAGTAGCGGAAACACTTTCTTATTATTGCAGCAACAATTTTGAACTTGAAGTTTGGACTGAATTAGAATTATCAAAGGAATCTTTAGAAGAATCGCCTTATGATATCATCATTTCTAATTTTATTATTCCTCCGATTGAAAATAAGAGACTGATCTATTCAAATAATATAAACACGGTCTCACTCATATCTTTGTTAAATGCCATGATGTTTATTCGCCTAGATTAGTGAGTGAAAGAAGACTCCATCCATCTCTAGGGTAGATTTCCTTTAGATAGGTGGAGTCTTTTTGAATATTAAAAAATTTCATATCTATCATTAGCAGAGTTACTAGTTCCATTCATTTTGGGGTTTGTTTTAAATAGTATATATACAGAACTAAGTATCAGAAGTTGAAAAGAAAGATCTTTTAATCCTTTATCAAAATACTTGAAACGGGATGTGTCACAGATTGAATAGAAACTCTATCCTATCATTTGTTGGCTATTCGAACACGGGTTACGATACCATATGGATCACTAAATTCTAACTCTCTTGAGTTTAGCCATGTGATTGGTGCCTCAACTTCAGGTGTACTATGGTCAATGATGAGGAGCTCCTCTTTACTTGTAACCTCAATGAGATAGTAGGCTAGGCCTGGCAAGCCTTGTTGACGTTTGGTTAGATCTTTTCCGGACCACTCATTTATTGCCAAGTGACGAATTGATTTTTTGTAGTAATATATGACATTGTGTTTTCCTTTTTATTTCTTAAAGCTGAGCACTGTTTTTCCACGTGAGCAACCATTAGCGACCTTGTCTAAGGCACTATTTACCTCTTCAAATGGATAAATTGTATCGATAGAGGGTTTGATTTCTAATTTACTAAAGAGGTCAGCTACCTCTTGTAATTGAGCGCCATTGCTTTCTACAAAAATAAAATGGTAGTGAACACCGTATTTGTCAGCCATCTTATCAAATTTGCGACCTGCTAAACCAAGAATCATCTGTTTCCATTTTGGTAGATTCATGCGTTTGGCAAAGGCACCGTTTGGCATAGCACGAAGTGAAACAAGATGACCACCTTTTTCCATGATAGACATTTGTTTTTCAGTTTCATCTCCACCGAGAGTATCGAGGACATAATCCACCTGGCTAACAGTTTTTGTATAATCCTCTGTTTTGTAATCGATAAATCTATCTGCTCCGAGGTTCAATATACGCTCAGCACTATCTCCAGAACCGTTGGTGATGACTTTCAAACCTTTTGCTTTGGCAATCGGAATGGCCATTCCACCAACTCCTCCAGTACCACCAGAAATAAAGATTGTTTTCCCAGCTTGAGCTCCCATGAGTTCTAGGGCTTGCATGATAGTCAAGGCAGTAAGCGGAACAGCAGCAGCTTCCTCGTCTGATAGATAGTCTGGAACCTTGGCTAAGGCTTGGCTATCGACAGATACGTATTCTGCAAAGGCACCGATATGATCAAGTGGCAGACGGCCAAAGACACGGTCTCCTATCTGAAAGTTGTCAACTTGCTTGCCAATGCTTTCAACGATTCCAACCACTTCGTTACCTGCAGTTTGAGGAAGTTTGTAAGGAACAATCATCTTGACTTCACCACGAGAGATCATGTTATCGAGAGGATTAACCCCGGCTGCGGTGACTTTGAGCAAGACTTGTTTGTCTGCAATACTTGGCTTAGCTGTTTCTGTGATGTTCAGTGTGATATTGTTTTTGTTATAAGTAGTGTGTTGTGCGGCTTTCATTGTCTTCTCTTTTCTTTTTTAATACGACTGCATATACTTGTATCTAACACAAGTGCATGTTGTTTTTAGTAAAAACTGATTTGTTATCAAATCAGTTTCGGACTTGTTTGGCTTGTTTGTATAGATTGTCAATGACATCTTCTAAAGTTTGATTTGCCAATTCCTTCTCTAATTGAGATTCGGCACTAGCGAAAAGCGGTGAAACTGCTCCTTGGATATGTTTTCCAACGGGACAATCTGGATTGCTATTTTGATGAACAGGAAATAAACTGATGTGATTGATTTCTTGAGTAGCATAGTAGATCTCTAGTAAAGTCATTTTCTTTGGAGACTTACTGAGTTGATAGCCTGTTTTTCCTTGCTGGGAATGAATCAAATCTGCGTTTTTCAACAAGGCAATCACCTTTCGAATGTAACTAGCGTTAGTCCCAACACTAATAGCTAGTGCTTGAGAACTTAATGTTTCCTTGCTTTCACTAATCATTGTTAAGATATGCAAAGCAACTGAGAATTTTGTATCCATCTGAACTCCTCTTTTGAAAAACTTGTATTAGATATAAGAACAAGTATAACATAAATTAAAAGAAAAGCAAGACTTTTGTTTTAATTTTTAAAAAATTTTTTGAAGAGTGTCATAAGATTAGATTTGTATGGAAAGTGTGTTCATAAAATTTTTAATTTACTATCCATTGGTAGAACAAAAGTAGAACAGATACGAAAAAAGCCTTTACTCAAGGCTTTTCCTGTTGTATTTAGATGCCCCCTACAGGGATCGAACCTGTGACCCACGGATTAAGAGTCCGCTGCTCTGCCAGCTGAGCTAAGGAGGCAAATAAAAAAGCTGTATTGGTGCCGAAACTTCACGGTTTGTATTGAACCCGCGCAATTAAGCAGGTGGGCAACTCGCTCTAACTGAAGCTGTTTCCGTGTGAGACGGCCTACATGCTGTTAGAAGACTTTTGTTTCCCTAATAATACAAAAAATAGTCGGTCAACACTTAAGTGTGAAGTCGTACACCACAGCGTTTCTATGTTTATATGATACCACTTTTTCAAAAAAAATCAAGAGGAAAGTGCAATTTTTTGAAAAGGATTTCAGATTTTTCGTAAACGGTCGATAGCTTCCTTTCTTTGAGTCAAAGCTCGCTCATATTTACCAGTATCTTCTGCTTGGAAATAGTGATGATTGCGAATTTTTTCTGGCAGATAGTCTTGCTTGACCCAATTTCCAGGATAGTTGTGTGGATAGAGATAGTCTTGGGCATTCCCCAGTTCCTTGCTTCCACTGTAGTGCCCATCACGCAGGTGCCGCGGAATAGGCAAGTGCCCTGATGTTTTGAGGTCAGCAAGTGCCTTATCCATAGCCACATAAGCTGAGTTGGATTTTGGAGAAAGGGCCAAATCAATGACGACATTGGCAATGAGAATGCGGGCTTCTGGGAGCCCAATTTTCTGGGCAGCATCAAGAGCAGTCACGGTGTGAATCTGGGCTTCAGGATTGGCCAAACCGATATCTTCATAGGCGATAACAGTCAAACGACGAGCGAGACTTGGCAAATCACCAGCTTCAATCAAGCGGGCAGCATAGTGAAGACTGGCATCAACATCTGAGCCACGGATAGACTTTTGCAGGGCTGAGAGAACATCATAGTGGCCATCCCCATCCTTATCCATAGTGATGTAACTCCGCTGCAGGCTATTTTCCATGATGTTTAGAGTGATATGGCGGATGCCCTCGTCATTCTCAGGGGTAGAAAGAACAGCCAAGTCCAGTGAGTTGAAGGCAGAGCGAAGGTCTCCATTTGTAGAGGTAGCAATGAAATCCAGCGCATCCTCATCTAGTTTTACTGGAAAATCAAAACCACGCTCAGGGTTACTTAGAGCTATCTGCAGGGCCTCTTTGACGTCTTGGTTAGACAGAGGTTCCAACTCAAAAATTTGCACCCGGCTACGAATGGCTGGCGTAACAGAGAAGAAAGGATTTTCAGTTGTAGCCCCAATCATGATGACCAGTCCACTTTCCAAGAGAGGCAAGAGGAAGTCTTGCTTGGTTTTATCTAGTCTATGAATCTCGTCTAGTAATAGGACGAGACCACCAGAGAATTTAGCCTCTTCCGCAATTTCTTGCAATCGCTTTTTACTATCAACTGTCGCATTGAAAGTTCGAAAGGCATACTTGGTCGTCCCTGCGATGGCAGAGGCAATACTGGTTTTGCCGATTCCAGGAGGTCCGTAGAGAATCATGGAGGACAGACGATTGGCTTCCACCATGCGGCGGATGATTTTTCCTTGTCCGACCAGATGTTCCTGACCGATGACCTGGTCGATGGTTTTAGGGCGCATGCGAAGCGCGAGATTGTCTGGCATAGCAGTCCTTTCTAGCGTGGATTTTCTGATGTATATGTGGTAAGATGGTAGTATCTATTTTAGCATATTTCCGAGCAATCGGGGCGATTTAAGAGTCGCATAGAAAGAGGACAAAATGGCAACATATGGATTTTTAGATGTTTTACAAGAAGAGTTGGACAAGAACTTTCCTTTTGATTATGAGATTAGTTGGGACAAGCGCAATCATGCGGTTGAAGTGAGTTTTCTATTAGAGGCACAAAATGCTGCAGGGGTGGAGATGCTAGATGAAGACGGAGAGGTTTCGTCAGATGATATCCTTTTTGAAGAAGCAGTGCTTTTTTACAATCCTGCCAAGTCAACAGTTAATGCAGAAGACTATCTTACAGTCATCCCTTACCTGCCTAAGAAAGGTTTTTCTCGTGAATTCTTAGCTTATTTTGCGCTATTTCTCAAAGATACTGCAGAGGTTGGACTAGATGCCCTCATGGACTTTTTGGAAGACCCAGAAGCAGAAGAATTTGTCATGGAATGGAACCAAGAAGTCTTTGAAGAAGGAAAAGCAGGCTTGGAAGAGGGAGAATTTTACCCTTATCCGAGGTATTAGGAGTCTAGCATGGAAATAGAACTTACTGATTTCCAAGGTTGCAAGATTGCCTTATTTTGTGGTGATAAGCTACTGGTCATCTTGCGTGATGATAAGGAAAATATCCCTTGGCCCAATATGTGGGAGTTGCCGGGTGGTGGCCGTGAAGGGGACGAAAGCCCATTTGAATGTGCGGCGCGTGAAGTTTATGAAGAACTGGGGATTCATCTGACTGAGGATTGTCTGCTTTGGACTAGGGTTTATCCAAGTGTGCTCTATGAAGGTCGGTACTCTGTCTTTATGGTTGGTCAGCTAAGACAAGAACAATTTGACAATATTACCTTTGGAGATGAAGGTCAGAGCTATCAGCTCATGAATGTTGAGGAGTTTCTTAGTTCCAGTCAAGTTGTACCTCAGTTGCAAGAGAGATTAAAAGATTATTTAAAAGTAAGTGATTAGAAAGGATGGTTCGGTTAAATTTCTAAACTGAACCCGCCCTAAACACTGTGCCAAAAAGATAAACTTCTTTTAGACACAAGCGTCTTCAGAGAATTTCCTATTTTGGCTTTGTGTTTTACGGGCTTGGTATCTTAAATATGGAAACATGGCAAGAGTTAAAAGTTACAGTTAAGCGTGAGGGAGAGGAGTTAGTTTCTAATCTCTTGATTGAGCTGGGAGCGCAAGGTGTTGCGATTGAAGATAGCATGGACTATGTGGGAAATGTGGATCGCTTTGGCGAGATTTTCCCAGAGGTCGAGCAACAAGAAGAAATCGTTGTAACAGCCTACTACCCTGAAACGGTTGATGTAGCAGTGGTTGAGGCAGATTTGCAGGCTCGTCTCGCGGAACTAACTGATTTTATGGATTTGGGAGAGGTAAAAATGGGGACGACTGCCTTGGCTGAGGAAGACTGGGCAGACAACTGGAAGAAATACTATGAACCTGCTCGTATTACTCATGATTTGACCATCGTGCCGTCTTGGACAGACTATGAGGCGACTGCGGGAGAGAAGATTATCAAGCTAGATCCTGGTATGGCCTTCGGGACAGGAACCCACCCAACTACCAAGATGAGCCTTTTTGCCTTGGAACAGGTTCTTCGTGGTGGCGAAACAGTGCTAGATGTGGGGACTGGTTCAGGGGTTCTCTCTATTGCCAGCTCGCTGCTTGGTGCCAAGGAAATCTTTGCTTATGACCTAGATGATGTAGCAGTTCGTGTTGCTCAGGAAAATATTGAGCTCAACCCTGGTATGGAAAACATCCATGTAGCAGCAGGAGACTTGCTTAAGGGAGTTGAGATTGAGGCAGATGTGATTGTAGCTAATATCTTGGCGGATATTCTCATCCATCTGACAGAGGATGCTTATCGCTTAGTCAAGGATGAAGGTTACCTCATCATGAGTGGAATTATTAAGGACAAGTGGGATATGGTGCGCGAGTCGGCTGAGTCAGCTGGATTTTTCCTCGAAACTCACATGGTTCAAGGGGAATGGAATGCCTGTGTCTTTAAGAAAACCAAGGATATTTCCGGTGTGATTGGAGGCTAGCATGCAACAGTATTTTGTCAAAGGCAGTGCTATCTCTCCTGTCACCATCGAGGACAGGGAAACCAGCAAGCATATGTTTCAGGTTATGCGCTTGAAAGAAGATGATGAGGTTACTTTAGTCTTTGATGATGGAATTAAGCGCTTGGCGCGTGTGCTGGATGTGGAAGCCCGTCAGTTTGAGTTGGTCCAAGAATTGGCTGACAATGTGGAACTGCCAGTCCAAGTGATCATTGCATCCGGCTTTCCCAAGGGGGACAAGCTGGAGTTTATCACTCAAAAAGTAACCGAGCTCGGAGCCAGCCAAATCTGGGCCTTTCCTGCCGATTGGTCCGTTGCCAAGTGGGATGGCAAGAAATTGGGTAAAAAGGTTGAAAAACTAGAAAAAATTGCCCTTGGAGCAGCAGAACAAAGCAAGCGTAATCTGGTCCCAAATATTCAGCTTTTCGAGAAAAAATCAGACTTTCTAGCCCAACTTGACCAGTTTGACCGCATCGTAGTGGCTTATGAAGAGTCGGCTAAAGAAGGAGAATCCGCTGCGCTTTTACAAGCAGTTACTGGACTTGAGAAAGGAGACAAGTTGCTCTTTATATTTGGTCCAGAAGGAGGTCTCTCACCTGCAGAAATCGAAAGTTTTGAAGCTAAGGGAGCAGTCTTAGCAGGACTTGGTCCTCGCATTTTGCGAGCAGAAACAGCACCGCTTTACGCCTTATCAGCCCTTAGTGTTTTATTAGAATTAGAGAAATAAGAGGAAGAAAATGGAACAAAAACACCGTTCAGAATTTCCAGAGAAGGAACTTTGGGATTTAACCGCCCTATACCAAGATCGTGAAGATTTCTTGCGTGCAATCGAGAAAGCTCGCGAAGACATCAACCAGTTTAGCCGTGACTACAAGGGCAATCTTCACACTTTTGAAGATTTTGAGAAGGCCTTTGCGGAATTGGAACAAATCTACATTCAGATGAGCCATATTGGAAACTATGGATTTATGCCTCAGACGACAGATTATAGCAATGACGAATTTGCCAATATTGCTCAAGCTGGGATGGAATTTGAAACAGACGCCAGCGTAGCCTTGACCTTCTTTGACGATGCTTTGGTGGAAGCTGATGAGGAAGTCTTGGATCGTTTGGGTGAATTACCTCACTTGACGGCAGCTATTCGTCAGGCCAAAATCAAAAAAGCCCACTATCTAGGGGCTGATGTGGAGAAGGCCTTGACCAATCTCGGTGAAGTTTTCTACAGTCCACAGGATATTTACACTAAGATGCGAGCTGGGGATTTCGAAATGGCTGACTTTGAAGCCCATGGTAAGACCTACAAAAACAGCTTTGTGACCTATGAAAATTTCTACCAAAATTATGAGGACGCTGAGGTTCGTGAGAAATCTTTCCGTTCCTTCTCAGAAGGTCTTCGTAAGCACCAAAATACGGCTGCAGCAACCTATCTAGCTCAAGTTAAGTCTGAAAAACTCTTGGCTGATATGAAGGGCTACGACTCTGTTTTTGACTATCTTCTGGCTGAGCAAGAAGTAGACCGTGCTATGTTTGATCGTCAGATTGACCTCATCATGAAGGACTTTGCACCAGTCGCTCAGAGATATCTCAAGCATGTTGCCAAGGTTAATGGTCTTGAAAAGATGACCTTTGCAGACTGGAAATTGGATTTGGACAGCGCTCTGAATCCTGAGGTAAGTATCGACGATGCCTATGACTTGGTCATGAAGTCGGTAGAACCTTTGGGGCAAGAATATTGTCAGGAAGTTGCTCGCTATCAAGAAGAGCGCTGGGTGGACTTTGCTGCTAATAGTGGCAAGGATTCCGGCGGTTATGCGGCTGATCCATATCGCGTACACCCTTATGTCCTCATGAGCTGGACAGGCCGTTTGAGCGATGTCTATACCTTGATTCATGAAATCGGGCATTCCGGTCAATTCATCTTTTCAGATAACCACCAAAGCTACTTTAATGCCCACATGTCGACTTACTATGTCGAAGCACCGTCAACTTTCAATGAATTGCTTCTCAGTGATTACTTGGAGCACCAATCTGACGACCCACGTCAAAAACGCTTCGCTCTGGCTCACCGCTTGACAGACACCTACTTCCATAACTTTATTACTCACCTCTTGGAAGCAGCCTTCCAGCGTAAGGTGTATACATTGATTGAAGAAGGGAAGACCTTTGGAGCAAGCAAGCTCAACAGCATTATGAAGGAAGTTTTGACGGATTTCTGGGGAGATGCCATTGAAATTGACGATGATGCAGCTTTGACTTGGATGCGCCAAGCTCACTACTACATGGGCTTGTATAGTTACACTTACTCAGCAGGGCTAGTAATCTCGACTGCAGGTTACCTCCATCTTAAAAACTCTGAAACCGGAGCTGAAGACTGGCTCAATCTCCTTAAGTCAGGTGGTAGCAAGACACCACTTGAGTCAGCCATGATTATCGGAGCAGATATTTCAACAGACAAACCACTCCGTGATACCATCCAATTCTTGTCAGACACAGTTGACCAGATTATCGCCTACAGTGCCCAGTTGGGAGAGTAAGGGAATAGAGAGGTTGTTCTAGAATGATGCTTATGGGTTTGTTAAGCGTCATTCTATTTAGCTTAACTATAGCTATTTTCAAAAATGTCGTTGAAGGTCGTGATGTTAAATTTGAACTTGCTGTAGACCTGGTATTGATAGTTATTTACTTCATTTTCGATCAGATTGTATTTAATTGAGAGAGCAAGCTATAAAGAAAATTGAATCTATTTATGGCTAGAGAAGATTATTTGTAAAAGATAAATAATATGATTTGTATAGATAAGGTAAATATTTTAAAGAAAGGGTGATTTTATGAAAAAGGAACAAGTGTTGATTGGTTTGGGCGTTGCAACTGCAATGGTAACTGCTTTTAATGGTCATGCACAAGCTGATGAGGTTGTAAATAAACATTCGACTAAGTCAACTGTTAACCAATCAGAAACTAAAAAGGATGCTGACGTTTCAGAATCCGATGTAAAAAATGCGGAAATAAAACTGAATCAAACAATTGAGGAAGAAAAAAATGCTCAGAAGCTTGTTGATAAAATGCAACAAGAGCATGCATCTACTGTGACAAATAAGAACAAAGCAGATGATGCTTTGGAACAAGCACAAGAATTTGCTAAACAAGCTAGTCCTGAAAAAATTAAAAATGCAGAAAAGGATCTTGTTGCTAAACAGACAACGGTTCGGAAGTCAGAAGAAAGATTGTCAGAAGCAAAAAAAGATGAGAAACAGGCCCAAGCAAGTGTTGAGAAACAAGAAACAGTTGTTAATAAGGCAAAAACTCAAGTTGCTCAGAGAGCAGTTGATGTAAAAAAAGCACAAAATAAAGTAACAGAAGCAGAGAAAACTTTTGATTGGAATACACTACACGAGATTCAACAAGAAACTGATAAATTGGATGCGAAAGTGAAAGAGAACCAAAATAAAGTAAGTTCTTTAACTAATTCAGTATCAAAAGCAGAGCAAGAACGAAAAGCGCTTATAGAAAGAGGAAATAAGACACGTTCTACTCTTGAAAAGAATTTAAAATCTGCTGGGGATGAGTTCCTTACTGTAACGGTTTCTCATGAGATTAAATCAAATTCTGTTAGTGAAAGTGAGTCTAAAACCCCTCCACTTGATAAAAAAACTATCGTAGGAAGAGATGGTAAGACATATTATATTGCTGCGAACGAAGATGTGAATTTTAGTGGTGAAAGAACAGAAACAATTGTTGTAAAATCTAAGGATTATATCCATACCCCTCATGTGGTTGATTATAAGAAAGTTTCTGAATACGTTCGTAACTACTTAATCGAGTTGCGGAGAATAAATGGCATTGATATTCCAGTACCGCCTGTGACTGAAAAGGCTTTGAGATATGGAAAAGCTAGGGCAGATGAAATGGTGGCAAATGATAAACTGTCACATGATACAAAACTAAAAAATCAAGATTTTGGTTTTAAGGATGCAACAGAAAATGCTACAGCTGGTTCAGTTCCAGAAAAAAGTGTATTGAGTGAAAAAGAACTTGCTTATAAAGAGCTTCTGTCTTACTTTAATGATTATAGTAATGCATCATTATATGGCGCATCAACTCCTAAAGAAGCAAATAAATTTAACTATGGCCATAGAATTCCCTTGCTTGCTGCATCAGGAACTGGATTTGCTCTTGGAGCATCGTCAAGTAAAAAAACAACTTTTGGAAATTATGGTGTAATGACTTTTATTAGTGAAGCAAAAGGTGTTTATGATACTTTACCAACAGTGATTAGTCCATCTGAAAGAAGAAGCTATGTTTATAACGGTAAAACCTATTATTATGATACAAGCAGTTCATATTTTTTAGCAAGAGCAGAAAATAAAGATAGCGATCCAGATCATAGTGAATTTTATTTTAACGGTAAACGTGTAAAATTCTTACCGAAGACAACTTTCCGTTATGTTTGGAATGAAATCACACATCCTAAAAATCCAGCTTATACAAAAGCCAAAGAGGCTCTGGATAGTTTCAATCGAAAACAAAAAAACGAAGAAACTTTAATGAGGGATAAAATTTTATCACTGAACAAAAATCTTACAATTGCTAAAACAACATTGAATACAGATCAAAAAAATCTAGATAAAATTAAAAAACGTCTTGCCGATTTTACAAAACAAAATCAATCCAAGTTAAACGTTTTAAAATTTGCTAAATCTGAGTTGAGCAAACAACAAACTGCGTTAAATATTGCTAAATCTGAACTTTCGAAGCAAGAATCTCAATTAAATCGATTGAAAGCAATCAAAAATAATAAATCTCATGCTGTTAAGAATGCGGAACAGTCATTACTTAATGCCAAAAACGATTTGTTGAAAGCTCAACAATATGTTCTTGTCCTTAAAAATGCTCCAAGAAAACTCGATGAAGCTAAAAAAAGTTTGATGATCGCTAAACAGAAGTTTGAGGAATCAAAAAAAGCACTTGAAAATGCAAATGCTAAATTAAAAAATGCAAAAGTTAAAAAGGAAGCTGCTAAGAAAGAATACATCAAAGTATCTGAAGCATTAAAAGTAAGACTTGCTTCCAAAGGAAGTTGGATTCAATCATCTGGTCGTTGGTGGTATAGACATAACAATGGTTCCTATACATCCAATGGATGGGAACTAATCAATGGGAAATGGTATCATTTTGATCGCTCGGGTTGGATGCAGACTGGATGGGTAAAATCAAGTGGCTCATGGTACTATTTGAATAGCTCAGGCTCTATGCAAACTGGATGGTTCACTGTTTCAGGGAAATGGTATTATGCTTACAGTTCTGGCGCTTTAGCAGTTAATACAACTACACCTGATGGATATCATGTCAATTACAATGGGGAATGGATTAAATAGAGAGTGCTGTACTATTTAAAAAGATTAATACAAACTCTCATTTTATTCAGTATAGTATAAGTATCAAATATAGAGAGTTATAACTAATTGCAATACATTAAAAATATAAAAATTTGAAAACAATATTGCAATATATATGAAATTTCTAATCAATTTTCTTGAAACCCTTTCCCTCTTTTGATAGACTAGTATCTAGTTTTTGAAAAAAGGAGAAAGAAAATGAAAAAATTTGTTGCTGAGTTAATCGGTACGTTCATGCTTGTGTTCATCGGAACAGGAGCTGTTGTTTTTGGAAATGGTCTTGATGGCCTTGGTCACCTAGGAATTGCCTTTGCCTTTGGTTTAGCCATCGTGGTTGCAGCCTACTCAATCGGAACGGTTTCAGGTGCTCACTTGAATCCAGCTGTTTCGATTGCTATGTTTGTAAACAAACGTTTGTCATCAAAAGACCTTGTCAACTACATCCTTGGACAAGTAGTTGGAGCTTTCCTTGCGTCTGGTGCTGTCTTTTTCCTCTTGGCTAACTCAGGGATGTCAACTGCTAGCCTTGGTGAAAATGCCTTGGCAAACGGTGTCACTGTCTTTGGTGGTTTCTTGTTTGAAGTCATCGCAACTTTCTTGTTTGTCTTGGTTATCATGACTGTGACATCAGCAAGCAAGGGCAATGGCGCGATTGCTGGTTTGGTAATCGGTTTGTCCTTGATGGCGATGATTCTTGTGGGATTGAACATTACTGGACTTTCAGTAAACCCAGCTCGTAGCTTGGCACCAGCTGTTTTGGTAGGTGGCGCAGCTCTTCAACAAGTTTGGATTTTCATCCTTGCCCCAATCGTTGGTGGGGTTCTTGCAGCCCTTGTTGCGAAAAACTTCCTTGGAACAGAAGAATAATTGAAACTCAAAAAGCCTTGCTCCTCATCTCGAGGAACAGGGCTTTTTCGTATGAGTTTAACGGTTGTCAATTTTCTCTGGATAAAGGTCGTGTTGGAAGAGGCGTTGTTCTGCCAAGCCTTCATACTTAGTTCCAGGCTTACCGTAGTTGTAGTAGGGGTCAATTGAGATGCCACCGCGCGGAGTGAATTTTCCCCAAACCTCCAAATAGCGAGGGTCTAGCAAGTTGACCAAGTCTTTCCCGATGGTGTTGATACAGTTTTCGTGGAAATCTCCGTGGTTTCGGTAGCTAAAGAGGTAGAGTTTGAGGGATTTTGATTCAACACAGAGCTTGTCAGGGATGTAGGAAATATAGATAGTTGCAAAGTCTGGCTGAGCAGTGATTGGGCAAAGTGAGGTAAATTCAGGACAGTTAAATTTGATAAAATAGTCATTTTCCACATGACGATTGTCAAAGGATTCGAGGACTTCTGGTTGATATTCAAAAATGTAGTTGGTTTCTTTGTTGCCCAGTAGGCTAAGGTTTTTCATTTCTTCTTGTTGTGACATGATTTTTTCTTTCTAATCTTAAACACCACGTTGGTTATCGTAAAGGAGGGTATGGAGTTGAGGAAGGACGCGGACATTGCCCCAGCTATCGTCAGTAGCGACACGTTCCCAGAGTTCTTTGAGACGGTCCAGTTGGTCTTGGACAATATTACCCGTAGCCTTGGGCTCAGGATTTCCAGCCGATAAGAAGAGAACATCTGGTTGGTAGCGTTCTTGTATGCCTCGGGCAAAGTCCAAATCTGCATCATCAAAGACAGGGATTTTAAAGGTGACCTTGTCTGGATCCAGTTGGGAAACGATAAAGTCCAAGGTCTCAAAGTTGACTTCCATCTTGGATGAAGGAGGTTTGGGACTGAGAGTAACTTGGTCGATGTCTTTTAACCAATTTTGCCAGCGGGAGCCTTGGGTCTCAACAGCTAGAGTGACACCACGTTCCTTGAGTTTAGTGACCAATTCGGCCATGTTGGCTGCTAGGATAGCAGGATTTCCCCCAGATAGGGTTACATAGTCGTAGCTCCCCAATTTATCCAAGGCAGCAATGACCTCGTCAGCTGTCATGCGAGTTGGCTTTTCAGAGCCATCCCAAGTAAAGGCAGAATCGCACCAGTCGCAGTGGTAGTCGCAACCAGCAGTGCGGACAAACATGGTTTTCTGTCCGATAGCACGACCTTCGCCTTGAAAGGTTGGGCCAAAAATTTCCAAAACTGGTAGTTTGAGGACACGTTCCCTAGTCATCTAACCACTCCCGTCTAAACTCTGCAAAGGCAGTCGGAGTCTCATAGAGACGAACGTATTCCAAACGGAGACCACGTTCGTCAGGCAACTCTTGGTTCATGGTTTGGAAAATCCAGTAAACCATATTTTCAGCAGTCGTGTTCATATAGGGAAGAGTTTCATTGAGATAGCGATGATCCAAGTGGGGCTCTAAGAAATTCTTGTAGATCGCTTTGATGTCTCCAAAATCGTAGGTCATGCCACGTTCATCTAAAAATCCACTGACAGCAATCTGCAGATGATAGGTGTGACCATGAAGGGATTTGCATTTTCCCTCATAGTGAAAGAGGTGGTGGGCAGCATCGAAGGTAAATTCTTTTGATACCAAGGTTCTGTGAGGATTGTAGACCAGAGACTCCCCAGTTTCTTGTTTGATTTCTTTGGGTGCAAAAAACATTAGGCCTCTCCTTTCTGTGAGAGATAAACATCTAAACCATGTTGACGTAGGTGGCAGGCTGGGCAATCTCCACAGCCACTTCCGATAATTCCGTTGTAGCATGTTAAGGTCTTTTCACGAACATAGTCAAAGGCACCGAGTTGGTCAGCTAACTCCCAAGTTTCAGCCTTGTCTAGCCACATGAGAGGTGTTTGGATAACGAAGTCGTAATCCATGGCAAGGTTGAGGGTAACATTGAGAGATTTGACAAAGACGTCCCGGCAGTCAGGGTAGCCTGAGAAGTCTGTTTCACAGACACCTGTCACGATGTCTTTCATGCCACGTTGTTTGGCAAGAACTGCCGCAAAGGATAGAAAGAGGTGGTTGCGACCGTCAACAAAGGTATTGGGAACCTCTCCCTCTTTTTGCTCAATTTCCAGATCAGAGGTTAGGGCATTTTCAGTGATTTGTCCCAGCAGAGACATATCTAGGATATGATGACGAATTCCCTGTTCCTTAGCGATTTCTCTAGCGACTTGAATTTCGAGATGATGGCGTTGGCCGTAGGCAAAGGTAACGGCTTCGACCGTTTCATAGTGTTCTTTAGCCCAAAAGAGGCAAGTTGTAGAATCTTGACCGCCACTAAAGACGACCAAGGCTGATTGACGTTTCATAGTACTCCTTCTAAAATGGGAAATGTTCAGAGCACGCAAAAAGCTCCCTTGAGGGAGCTAAAAAATACCAAGTCAAGGTTTTTTTTAGCGATGGCATGTCCCAAACATCGTAATATTCTACTTACAGTCTAGCATATTTTTTGAAAAATGGCAAAGGGTAATCATGACCACCCGTCAAACGGGTGGTTTGTACCAGGGCTATAAGCCCAAATTACCAGCCAGCGCCTAAAGACGCTGGCTTTCACGTTGTTCAAGCCTCATTGCTCTTGACTCGTCACTTGCCTCTTAAAGAGGCTTTAGTATTACTTACCACTATCCCTAAAGGGATCCTCATATTCTTTTACACTCAATTTATCTAGTGCTATATCATGCTTTTCCTGTTCTTGAATATATTTCTTAATTGTGGCTTCATTAAGCCCTACTGTACTTACATAATAACCTTCTGCCCAGAAATGCCGATTGCCAAACTTATACTTGAGGTTGGCGTGTTTATCAAACATCATGAGTGCACTTTTACCTTTTAAATACCCCATGAAACTTGAAACACTTATCCTCGGTGGAATACTGACTAACATATGTACATGATCAGGCATTAAGTGACCCTCGATAATTTCAACACCTTTATAACTACATAAGCGATGAAATATTTCGCCTAAACTACTTCGATATTGATTATAAATGACTTTTCGTCTATACTTAGGGGTGAACACAATGTGATATTTACACATCCACTTTGTGTGTGATAAACTATGTGCCTTTTGTGCCATATTTTTCTCCTTTCGCTTTACAATTGGCTTGAACACCTTTATTGTATCGCGTTTGGAGTTTTTTGGGTATAACCTTCGACGCGCACCCGCATAGCGGGTGGTTTTTTGTCTCGCACCTAACGGAGCGAGACGGACTAATAGTCACATAAAAGAAAAAGAGACCAAAGAAAGTACTTGGTCTCTAATGTGATTAGCTCAATTCAGCAACGATGGCCTTGATTTGTTCTGCTGTGTGAACACCAGCAACTTGTTTCACAACTTGGCCGTCTTTTTTGAAGAGAAGAGTTGGGATAGACATGATTCCAAAAGCACGAGCTGTGTTTGGATTTTCATCAACGTCCATTTTAACGATTTTCAAAACATCTTCTGAAAGTTCTTCAGACAATTTGTCCAAGATTGGACCTTGCATACGACATGGACCACACCAAGTTGCCCAGAAGTCTACCAAGACCAAACCGTCTTTTGTTTCTTGTTCGAATGTTGCATCTGTAATTGCTTTTGCCATTGTATTTCTCCTTTTTTAGTTATATTGGCTTAAATCTTGTTTCATGAGATAGAAGAAGACATCTCCATAAGTCCCATGATAGTCCAAATCATGACCGTTGTATGTTAATTTTTGGACAGGGTAGTAGTCTGCGACGCCGATAAGGCAAGCTTGTTGTGAACGATCAAAGTCTTCATAAGATTCGAAAGTTACAGTTCTTTCATTCTTGCTGGCATCTAGATAGGTAATTTCAATCATTTTAAAAACTCCTTTGTTTAATGATGACTTTATTTTACTCCTTGTAAAAGAGAATGTCAAGAAAAATGATTGCGCACGCAACTTTTTTCTAAAATCATCTTAAATCAAGAAATCCCAACCAGTTTCCAAGCTTTCTTCGACAGCCTTTTGTAGAGAGGCCAGTGTTTTTTGCCCATCACTTGTCAGGCAGATAAAGCTAGAGCGTCGATCTTGATCACAACACCTGCGACTAAGCAGACCGCAATTTTTGGCTTCCAAGCGAGCCACCATCCGAGAAACAGCGCTCGGGCTCAGATGAAGTTTATCTGGCAGGTCAATCTGACGTAGAGATTTTTCTTGAGCCAAGTCCAGATAGTAGAGCAGGTAGAACTCTTTCAAGGTCAGACTTTGCTCGCTCTGCTGGGCAATTGCGTCTTCCAAGAGACTTTCAATTTCTTTCTGACGCCGATTGAAGTCAAACCATTTTTCCAAATAGGTCATAGTATCTCCTTTCTTTTTAGAGTTATAAATAGAAGAAGGTCCATTCACGGACAGTCTCTGCATCACAAGATGATTGCGCATGCAATAATTATACTACTTTTCAAGAAGGCTGGCAAGAAGGACGCTGGAATCTTTTATCCTAAATCATGCATGTTTTCATTAGTCTTTAATTGTCTGTATCCCCTTTCCTATTTAATTTTCATTATCTCTTTTGCATTTCCTTGAAATTTTCTGAAAAAAGAGTAAACTGGTATGCAAGAAGTCTATTTCGTGGAGTTTAGGATGAAATTATATGTTCAATTAATGATTCTCTTTGTGATTTCTCTAATCGGAGAGGGGATTTCCAGTTTCTTTCATTTGCCTATCCCAGGCAGTATTATCGGTTTGATTATTCTCTTTCTAGCCCTACAATTCAAGTGGCTGAGAACTAGGCATGTCAATATGGTGGGGAATTTCTTGCTGGCCAATATGACCATTCTCTTTTTGCCACCAGCAGTGGGAATCATGGAGAAGTTTGATGTGATTGCTCCCTATCTCTTGCCAATTGTCTTGATTGTCTTTTTTGCAGCTGTTATCAATATTATCCTAATAGCCTTGGTAGTTCAGTTCATCAAGAGACGGTTTGAGGGAGATTATGAGAAAGGAGATGCCAAATGAGTGAATTTGTGTCCAATCCCCTGTTTGGGCTTGCCTTATCTATCCTAGCTTATCTAGTGGGAATGCTGATTTACAGACGTTTTCCCCATCCATTGACAACGCCCTTGCTTTTGTCAGCTGTTTTCATTATCATTTTTCTAAAAGTGATGGGTATTTCTTATCAAGATTACTACCAAGGTGGGGTTTATCTGAACAACTTGATTGTCCCATCGACTGTTGCTCTAGGGATTCCGCTTTACAAGAGTTTTCACTTGATGAAGCACCATGCTCGGAGTATTCTCTTTGGTAGTTTGCTAGCAGTAGTTGTCAATACCTCTTTCACGGCCCTTGTAGCTAAGATTTTTGGAATGGACTTTTTCCTAGCCATTTCTCTCTTTCCCAAGTCAGTCACAACCGCCATGGCAGTGGGAATCACAGAAAAATTGCAAGGTCTGACCACTGTGACCTTGGTGGTTGTAGTGGCAACTGGGATTTTAACCAGTGTTATCGGGCCAACCCTTTTGAAGTGGTTGAAAATAGACGATCCAGTAGCTGTTGGTCTTTCCCTTGGAGGAACAGGCCACGCAGTCGGAACAGGCACAGCCTTTCGATACGGTTCTGTAGCAGGAGCCATGGGTGGCTTGGCTATCGGTGTCACCGGTATTCTCTATGTTTTTGTTAGCCCTATCGTAGCCAGTTTGATATTGAGTTAAATCAAAACCCAGCTTTTTAGCTGGGCATTTTTTATTGCAAATTAACCTTGTTTCTCAAGATGTAGTAGGTTCCGAGGTAAAAGATAGCTATGAATATGAGTTCTTCAACAATGCCTACGCTTGCTCCCATATAGAAATTATCATTAAATCCTGCAAGTGAATTAATATAGAAGTTAGTACTGGTATTGAAGGAGACTTCAATAAATCCAATGACGATTTGGATACCAATGTAGGCTGCAACAGCAAGTGCGCTACGGTATTCGTTGAAAAGCTGTCCAATGGAAATGGCCAAGTAGATGCAGAGGATTCCTGAAATAGTATTTAGTAGGAAGGATAAGACAGTAAGACTAAAGCCGGTAAAATGTTCTCCAACAAATGACAGAAGAGTAGAAAGTTGAACTTCATTAGAATTTGTTGACAATAACATAATATAGACACATAGGAGTAAGACAGCAGTGCTAATCAACGACCAGATAAAGGCACCGATTAGTTTGGCTGTGATGATATGGTGTTCAGAAACTGGCAAGGTTAAAGTCAGATAGCCTTGTCGGTCATAGACACTTCCTTTGAATCGTTTAATAATCAAGAAGATAGTTGAAATCACAAGTGTAACCATCAAACCACCAAAGACAGTAGATAGAAAAACAAGTAGAACAGATAGATTTTTTTCAGGTAATTTTATTAAGGATTGTGTCTGAATTCCAATAAGAACAGAGAGGAAGAGAACAGCAGCGTAGAGGGCTAAATACCACTTGTTGACATTTTTAAATTCGTAGCGAACTAAATTCCAAAACATAATAATCTCCTTTGCTTAGGCCTTAAATTCCTGACGGAAGAGTTGGTCAATGGATTCACCTGACTCATAGCGAATATCATCTACATTTCCTTGACGGACGACTTTTCCGTCTTTGAGGAAGACAATTTCATCCAAGATTGGCTCGATATCAGAAATCAAGTGGGTAGAAATCAAAACGGTAGAAGTTGGGGAGTAGTTGTTGATAATGGTATTGAGGATATACTCACGGGCTGCTGGATCCACTCCGCCAATGGGTTCGTCCAAAACGTAGAGACGAGCTTCACGGCTCATAACCAAAATCAGTTGTACCTTTTCCTTGTTTCCTTTTGATAATTTCTTGAGACGACTATTTTCATCAATACCGAGGTCTGAAAGTAGATGATGGGCGCGTTCAAGATTGAAATCTTTATAGAAGGTCTTGAAGTAGGTTAGGGCTTCTTTGACCTTCATTTGCTCATTGAGATAGGTCGTATCAGGTAAATAAGCCACGATGGCCTTGGTTGCTGGGCTTGGGTCCATATCGTTGATGAGGATACGTCCTTGATCTGGTTGTAAGAGGCCATTGATTAGTTTAATCAGGGTTGTTTTTCCTGAGCCGTTTGGCCCAAGAAGACCAACAATTTTTCCAGCTGGGATGTCAAGAGAAACATTTTCAAGGGCTGGGGTTGCTCCATAAGATTTGGATACATTTTCAAATGCTAGTAATGACATAGGCTTAAACTCCTTTAATATAATCGCCGACTACGCCTGGTAGTTCTTCTTTTTCATAGCCAAAATGGGTCATGGAGGAAACGAAGTGTTCCAATTCTTCTTCCGATAATTGTTTGCGCGATTGGGCGATTAGCTCCTTATCTTCAGTCACAAATCGTCCAGTTGTGCGCTTGCTGTAGACAAATCCTTCTCGTTCAAGGTCTGATAAGGCTCTTTGGATGGTGTTGGGATTGACACCGGCCTCGCTAGCTAACTCTCTCACGGTTGGAAGTTGTTGATTGGGTTCCAGTGTATGGGAAACAATCTGAAGCTTGATTTTCTCCATAATCTGTAAATAGATGGGTTTTTTGTTGTCAAATGTCCAGGACATCTTGGTCTCCTTTCTTTTATCCTTTTGTCTTAATTAAATAATACAACAAAACAAAAAACTTGTCAAGCAAAAAGAAGAATTGTTTTGGGAATCGTTTAAAAAATGGTATAATGAAAAGAAAACGATAAGGAGGGAAAGGATGCGTTGTCCAAAATGTGGGGCTACCAAGTCAAGTGTTATCGATAGTCGCCAAGCAGAAGAAGGGAACACTATTCGTAGAAGACGTGAGTGCGATGAATGCCAACACCGTTTTACAACCTACGAACGGGTAGAAGAAAGAACCTTAGTGGTTGTTAAAAAAGATGGCACACGGGAACAGTTCTCCAGAGATAAAATCTTTAATGGGATTATCCGCTCAGCCCAGAAACGTCCTGTGTCAAGTGATGAAATCAACATGGTAGTCAATCGTATCGAACAGAAACTCCGTGGTCGAAATGAAAATGAAATTCAAAGTGAGGACATTGGTTCACTCGTCATGGAGGAGTTGGCTGAGTTAGATGAGATTACCTATGTACGTTTTGCCAGTGTCTATCGTAGTTTTAAGGATGTCAGTGAGTTAGAGAGCTTGCTCCAACAAATCACCCAGTCCTCTAAAAAGAAAAAGGAAAGATAAATGAAGCCAATTGACCGTTTTTCTTATCTAAAGAATAATCGGGTGTCGCAAGATACCTCATCTCTGGTACAGTGCTACCTCCCGATTATCGGTCAGGAGGCACTGAGCCTTTATCTTTATACAATCAGTTTTTGGGATAATGGTAGAAAGGAATACCTCTTTTCAAGCATTCTCAATCATCTCAACTTTGGGATGGATAGACTGATAAAATCTCTGAAAATCCTATCTGCTTTTAATCTCTTGACCCTCTATCAAAAGGGGGAGGTTTATCAGCTAGCTATCCATGCTCCTCTGTCTAGTCAGGACTTCTTGGAACATTCTGTTTATCGTAGACTCTTGGAGAAGAAGATTGGTGATGCAGCTGTGGAGGATTTGAAAGTTGAGAGTGCTGAGGGAGAAGAAATACCTGTCTCACTCAATCAAGTCTTTCCAGATTTGGCAGAATTAGGCAGTCAAGAAGACCTTGGTCTCAAGAAGAAAGTGGCTAACGATTTTGACTTAGAACATTTTCGTCAGCTTATGGCTCGAGATGGACTTCGCTTTGCGGATGAGCAGTCCGATGTCTTAAACCTCTTTGCCATTGCCGAAGAGAAGAAATGGACTTGGTTTGAGACCTATCAACTGGCCAAGTCAACAGCTGTTTCCCAGGTTATTTCAACCAAACGTATGCGGGAAAAAATCGCTCAAAAACCTGTTTCTTCTGATTTTAGTCCTAAGGAAACGACCATTATCAAAGAAGCCAAAAGTAAGACTGCCCTGCAGTTCTTGGCAGAAATCAAGCAAACACGCAAGGGGACCATTACCCAAACAGAAAGAGAACTCTTGCAACAGATGGCTGGCTTGGGCTTACTGGACGAAGTCATCAATATTATTCTCTTGTTGACCTTTAATAAGGTAGATTCTGCAAACATCAATGAGAAATATGCCATGAAGGTAGCCAATGACTATGCCTATCAAAAGATACATTCGGCAGAAGAGGCAGTTCTTCGGATTCGTGAGAGAGGACAGAATAGTCAGGCTCAAAAAAGTAGTAAACCCAGTCCTACCAAGTCCAATGTACCCAAGTGGAGCAATCCAGATTATAAGAATGAAACCAGCGAGGAAACTCGTCTGGAACTAGAACGTAAGAAACAAGAACTATTAGCTCGATTAGAAAAAGGAGGAGATTAGATGGAAAGTGTCGGAGACGTACTCAAACGTCAACCTAGCCGTTTTCATTATCAAGATTTGGTCCAGAAAATCATGAAGGATCCTGATGTTGCGGCCTTTATCCAGCAAGAATCCCTTACTCCAGAGGAATTGAATCGCAGTATCTCCAAATTTAATCAGTACATTACCGAGCGTGACAAGTTTCTCCGTGGTGATACGGATTATATTGCCAAAGGCTACAAGCCGATTTTGGTTATGAATCATGGTTATGCGGACGTTTCTTATGAAGAAACTCCTGAACTAATTGCAGCGGAAAAAGAAGCGGCTATTAAGAACCGTCTCAAGTTAATCAATCTGCCAGCCAGTCTCAGAAAAGCTAGTTTGGCTCAAGTAGACTTGGATGATTTGGGTCGCTTGCCAGTTTTTGAAAAGTTATTAGCCTTTGTGGAGCAATATCCAGCTATTCGAAAAGGTCTTTACCTATATGGAGATTTTGGTGTGGGTAAAAGTTTCATGGTGGCTGCTCTAGCCCATGATTTGTCAGAAAAACGTGGTGTTTCATCCACTCTCCTCCACTATCCTAGCTTTGTCATAGATGTCAAAAATGCTATCGGTGATGGCAATGTTAAGACCCTGGTGGATGAGCTTAAGCTTTCTGAAGTCCTGATTTTAGATGATATTGGTGCCGAGCAATCAACAGCTTGGGTGCGGGATGAAATCCTACAAGTCATTCTCCAATATCGGATGCAGGAAGATTTACCGACCTTTTTCACATCCAACTTCGACTTTGAAGATTTGGAGAAGCATTTTGCTAAAGGGAAACATGGAAATGACGAAACCTGGGAAGCCAGACGGGTCATGGAACGTATCCGTTATTTGGCTGAGGAGACTCGTTTAGAAGGAGTAAACCGTCGATGACAGAAACGATCAAATTAATGAAGGCTCATACTTCAGTGCGCAGGTTTAAGGAGCAATCCCTTCCTCAGGAAGACTTGACTGAAATCCTGACAGCAGCCCAAATGGCCTCGTCTTGGAAGAATTTCCAATCCTACTCTGTGATTGTAGTACGAAGTCAAGAAAAGAAAGATGCCTTGTATGAATTGGTGCCTCAAGAAGCCATTCGCCAGTCAGCTGTTTTCCTTCTCTTTGTCGGAGATTTGAACCGAGCGGAAAAGGGAGCCCAGCTTCATACGGATACCTTCCAACCTCAAGGTGTAGAAGGTCTCTTGATTAGTTCAGTCGATGCGGCTCTTGCTGGTCAAAATGCCCTGCTGGCAGCTGAAAGTTTGGGCTATGGAGGTGTCATCATTGGCTTGGTTCGATACAAGTCAGAAGAAGTGGCAGAGCTCTTTAACCTGCCTGACTACACCTATCCTGTATTCGGGATGGCACTAGGTCTACCAAATGAAGAACATGAGGTTAAACCTCGCTTGCCATTGAATCAAGTGGTGTTTGAGGAAGAATACCAGGAACAAACAGTTGATGCAATCGAAGCTTATGACCGTGTACAGGCTGACTATGCTGGAGTGCGTGCGACCACAAGCTGGAGTCAGCGTCTATCAGAACAGTTCGGTCAAGCAGAACCAAACTCAACTAGAAAAAATCTTGAACAGAAGAAGTTATTGTAGAAAGTGAGAAATTATGGCCCTACCAACTATTGCCATTGTAGGACGTCCCAATGTTGGGAAATCAACCCTATTTAATCGGATCGCTGGTGAGCGAATCTCCATTGTAGAGGATGTCGAAGGAGTGACACGTGACCGTATCTATGCAACGGGTGAGTGGCTCAATCGTTCATTTAGCATGATTGATACAGGAGGAATCGATGATGTCGATGCTCCTTTCATGGAACAAATCAAGCACCAGGCAGAAATTGCCATGGAAGAAGCCGATGTTATCGTCTTTGTCGTGTCTGGTAAGGAAGGAATTACCGATGCGGACGAATACGTAGCCCGTAAACTTTATAAGACCCACAAACCAGTTATCCTTGCGGTTAACAAGGTGGACAACCCTGAGATGCGAAATGATATCTATGATTTCTATGCTCTTGGTTTGGGTGAACCATTGCCTATCTCATCTGTCCATGGTATCGGTACAGGGGATGTGCTAGATGCCATCGTAGAAAATCTTCCAAATGAATATGAAGAAGAAAATCCAGATGTGATTAAGTTTAGCTTGATTGGTCGTCCTAACGTCGGAAAATCAAGCTTGATCAATGCTATCTTGGGAGAAGACCGTGTCATTGCCAGTCCCGTTGCTGGAACAACGCGTGACGCCATTGATACCCACTTTACAGATACAGATGGTCAAGAGTTTACCATGATTGATACGGCTGGTATGCGTAAATCTGGTAAGGTTTATGAAAATACCGAGAAATACTCTGTCATGCGTGCCATGCGTGCTATTGACCGCTCTGATGTGGTCTTAATGGTCATCAATGCGGAAGAAGGCATTCGTGAATACGATAAGCGTATCGCAGGATTTGCCCATGAAGCTGGTAAAGGGATGATTATCGTGGTCAACAAGTGGGATACGCTTGAAAAAGACAACCACACTATGAAAAACTGGGAAGAAGATATTCGTGAGCAGTTCCAATACCTGCCTTATGCACCGATTATCTTTGTATCCGCTTTGACCAAGCAACGTCTCCACAAACTTCCTGAGATGATTAAGCAAATCAGTGAAAGTCAAAACACACGTATTCCATCAGCTGTCTTGAACGATGTGATCATGGATGCTATTGCTATTAACCCAACACCGACAGACAAAGGAAAACGTCTTAAGATTTTCTATGCGACCCAAGTGGCAACCAAACCACCAACCTTTGTTATCTTTGTCAACGAAGAAGAACTCATGCACTTTTCTTACCTGCGTTTCTTGGAAAATCAAATCCGCAAGGCCTTTGTCTTTGAGGGAACTCCAATCCATCTCATCGCAAGAAAACGTAAATAACAAAGCAGAATCTGGAATGACATTTCCAGATTTTTTTGATAGAATGAAGGTGAAGAAAACGCTATCAAAGCGAGGTGTCGATGATGGAACATTTGTTTAAATTCTTACTTTTAGCACCTTACTTTTATTTTGATAACTGGATTGAAAAGGCCAACAGAAATAGTAAGTTTTTCTCAATATTTTACTATTTTTACTGGTTTTATTTTCCGCTCTTTGCCTTGCTTGGAATATTCATGGCAGTTGTTTCAATCTTTTTCATCACTATACTTTTAAAAAATTGGACAGATATCAGGTCTTGGGGTATTTGGTTTCTTTTTATTCTGCTAGCTATTAGTATGAATTGGTTAACTTATTCCTGTTTCAAAAAAATGCTTAGATTAAGAAAGGAGTTAGGAAAGTCTAAGGGTGGAAGGCATTGACTTATATGTTTTTTAATAGGAGGTGGCTTATGGTACATCTAAAATCATTTATTACACGCTATTCTAAGGTCTATATTGGTTTAGTTCTGTTGATCTGGATTGTTTTCTTCTTTCTTCCTTGGGGCAGTCCGATTCTGGGGGGAAAGATTGACCTCTTAATCATGCAGAAAGTTTTACTAGTTTTTGGAATTCTGTCGATTTTGATGGCCTTGCTGTCCAAGAAAGTCAGTCTCTTTGTTTTTGGACTTATCTGTTGTCTTTCTTTTTGGATAAATCTATTTATCCTATTTGCTATTTTGCCGATTTTTGGCAATTAAAGCATCATAAAAGTCAGAGAGGTTAGCTTGGAAACTAGCCTCTTTTTCCTTTTCAAAATGGGGATTCTTCCTTGAAAATAATCAGTAATTGTGCTAAAATTAAAAGAACATTCTAAAATATTCGGAATTTAAAGTAAGGAAAAACATGGCTAATATTTTAAAAACAATTATCGAAAATGATAAAGGAGAAATCCGTCGTCTGGAAAAGATGGCTGACAAGGTTTTCAAATACGAAGACCAAATGGCTGCTTTGACAGATGACCAACTAAAAGCAAAAACAGTTGAATTTAAAGAACGTTATCAAAATGGAGAATCACTGGATTCACTGCTTTATGAAGCATTTGCGGTTGTCCGTGAAGGTGCTAAACGTGTCCTAGGTCTCTTCCCATATAAGGTTCAGGTCATGGGGGGAATCGTTCTTCACCATGGTGACGTGCCAGAGATGCGTACAGGGGAAGGGAAAACCTTAACTGCGACTATGCCGGTATACCTCAATGCCCTTTCAGGCAAAGGGGTTCACGTAGTTACGGTCAATGAATACCTGTCAGAACGTGACGCGACTGAGATGGGTGAATTGTACTCATGGCTTGGCTTGTCAGTAGGGATTAACTTGGCTGCCAAATCTCCAATGGAGAAAAAAGAAGCCTATGAGTGTGATATTACTTACTCAACCAACTCAGAAATCGGATTTGACTACCTTCGTGACAACATGGTCGTTCGTGCTGAAAATATGGTACAACGTCCGCTCAACTATGCCTTGGTCGATGAGGTTGACTCTATCTTGATTGACGAAGCCCGTACACCATTGATCGTATCAGGTGCTAACGCGGTTGAAACTAGTCAGTTGTACCATATGGCAGACCACTATGTAAAATCTTTGGACAAAGACGACTACATCATCGATGTGCAGTCTAAGACTATTGGTTTGTCTGATTCAGGGATTGACAAGGCTGAAAGCTACTTCAAGCTTGAAAATCTCTATGACATCGAAAACGTGGCTTTGACTCACTTTATCGATAACGCCCTTCGTGCTAACTACATCATGCTTCTCGATATTGACTATGTGGTCAGCGAAGAGCAAGAAATCTTGATTGTCGACCAATTTACAGGTCGTACCATGGAAGGTCGTCGTTATTCTGATGGCTTGCACCAAGCCATTGAAGCTAAAGAAGGTGTGCCAATCCAGGATGAAACCAAGACATCTGCCTCAATCACTTACCAAAACCTTTTCCGTATGTACAAGAAATTGTCTGGTATGACAGGTACAGGTAAGACCGAGGAAGAAGAATTCCGTGAAATTTACAACATTCGTGTTATTCCAATCCCAACAAACCGTCCTGTTCAACGTATTGACCATCCAGACTTGCTTTTTGCTAGCATTGAAGCTAAGTTTAAAGCGGTTGTCGAAGACGTTAAGGCTCGTTACCAAAAAGGTCAGCCTGTCTTGGTTGGTACAGTAGCGGTTGAAACTAGTGACTATATTTCTAAGAAATTGGTCGCAGCTGGCGTTCCTCACGAAGTCTTGAATGCCAAAAACCACTATAAAGAAGCTCAAATCATTATGAATGCTGGTCAACGTGGTGCTGTTACTATCGCAACCAACATGGCCGGTCGTGGTACTGACATCAAGCTTGGTGAAGGGGTTCGCGAATTGGGTGGACTTTGTGTGATTGGTACAGAGCGCCATGAAAGCCGTCGTATCGATAACCAGCTTCGTGGACGTTCAGGTCGTCAAGGAGACCCAGGTGAGTCACAATTCTACCTATCTCTTGAAGATGATTTGATGAAACGTTTTGGTTCTGAGCGTCTGAAAGGTGTCTTCGAACGTCTCAATATGTCTGATGAAGCGATTGAATCTCGTATGTTGACACGTCAGGTTGAAGCAGCGCAAAAACGTGTCGAAGGAAATAACTATGATACCCGTAAACAAGTTCTTCAATATGATGATGTCATGCGTGAACAACGTGAGATTATCTACGCTCAACGTTACGATGTCATCACTGCAGATCGTGATTTGGCACCTGAAATTCAGGCAATGATCAAACGCACGATTGGTCGTGTCGTTGATGGTCATGCGCGTGCCAAACAAGATGAAAAACTAGAAGCAATTTTGAACTTCGCTAAGTATAATTTGCTTCCAGAAGATTCTATTACTATGGAAGACTTGTCAGGCTTGTCTGATAAGGCAATTAAGGAAGAGCTCTTCCAACGTGCCTTGCAAGTTTACGATAGTCAGGTTTCAAAACTACGCGATGAAGAAGCAGTTAAAGAATTCCAAAAAGTCTTGATTCTACGAGTGGTGGATAACAAGTGGACAGATCATATCGATGCCCTTGATCAATTGCGTAACGCGGTTGGACTTCGTGGCTATGCTCAGAACAACCCTGTTGTTGAGTATCAGGCAGAAGGTTTCCGTATGTTTAATGACATGATTGGTTCGATTGAGTTTGATGTGACACGCTTGATGATGAAAGCACAAATTCATGAACAAGAAAGACCACAAGCAGAACACCATATCAGTACAACAGCGACTCGCAATATCGCTGCCCACCAAGCAAATATGCCTGAAAATCTGGATTTAAGCCAGATTGGACGGAATGAACTTTGCCCATGTGGTTCTGGTAAGAAGTTTAAAAACTGTCACGGTAAAAGACAATAAAATGAGATAGTTTAGAGGCGGATACCTTGTGAAAAGTAAATTTTTACTTGGTATCCGTTTGCTTTATAAGGAGATGAGTTATGGTATTTACAGCAAAAAGTCCTAAAATTAATATTGAAGAAGTTCGTGCCTTATCAAAATTGGAAGGTCAAGCTTTGGAGAGAAAATCACAGCGCGATCAAGAGCTAGAAGCCATTATACGTGGAGAAGACCAGAGGATTCTCTTGGTAATCGGGCCATGCTCATCTGACAATGAAGAAGCTGTTCTTGAATACGCTAGGCGTTTGGCAGTTCTACAAGAAGAAGTAGTAAACCGTATCTTTATGGTTATGCGTGTTTATACTGCCAAACCTCGTACCAACGGAGATGGCTATAAGGGCTTGATTCACCAGCCTAACACAGCAGAAGCGCCTAGTCTCATCAACGGAATCAAAGCCGTGCGCCATCTTCACTATCGTGTCATCACGGAAACAGGTATGACGACAGCTGACGAAATGCTTTATCCTGAAAATCTACCGCTTGTAGATGATTTGATTTCTTACATGGCAGTTGGTGCTCGTTCAGTTGAAGACCAGCAACACCGCTTTGTGGCAAGTGGGGCAGATTTTGCGACTGGGTTTAAAAATCCAACCTCTGGAAATCTCAATGTTATGTTTAATGGGATTTATGCCGCTCAAAACAAACAAAGTTTTCTTTTCCTAGGAAAAGAAGTGGAAACAACTGGGAACCCGCTTTCGCATGCCATTCTTCGTGGAGCGATCAATGAGTATGGTAAGAATATTCCTAACTACTACTATGATAATTTGATGGATACCATTGCTCAGTATGAGAAGATGGGCTTGGAAAATCCCTTTATCATTGTGGATACCAATCATGACAACTCTGGTAAGCAATATATGGACCAGATTCGAATTGTCCGCCAGACCTTGATTAACCGTGATTGGAATGAAAAAATCAAGCAGTACGTTCGTGGCTTTATGATTGAGTCTTATCTAGAAGACGGCCGTCAAAACGAACCGGAAGTATTTGGCAAGTCGATCACGGACCCTTGCCTTGGCTGGGAAAATACGGAAGCCCTCGTCAGAGAAATCTACCAAACGCTAGGAGAATAAGATGGCATTTATTGAAAAAGGTCAAGAAATCGATATTGAAGCAATCAAGGCAGAAACCCAATTGTCTGCGGAAGCCTTGCGACTAAAGGAGCGCCGTGATAGAGAATTGGCAGATATTATTTCAGGGGAAGATGACCGTATCCTTTTGGTGATTGGTCCTTGCTCGTCTGACAATGAAGAGGCTGTCTTGGAATATGCCCGCCGTTTATCGGCCTTGCAAAAGAAGGTGGCAGACAAGATTTTCATGGTTATGCGTGTTTATACAGCTAAACCTCGCACCAATGGAGACGGCTATAAAGGTTTGGTTCACCAACCAGATACTTCTAAGGCTCCAAGCCTGATTAACGGCTTGCAGGCTGTGCGCCAGTTGCACTACCGCGTGATTACAGAGACTGGTTTGACAACGGCAGATGAGATGCTTTATCCGTCAAATCTGGTCTTGGTAGATGATTTGGTCAGCTACCATGCTGTAGGAGCTCGTTCTGTTGAAGACCAGGAGCACCGCTTTGTGGCCTCAGGGATTGATGCACCGGTCGGGATGAAAAATCCAACCTCAGGAAATCTTGGTGTTATGTTTAACGGTATCTATGCCGCTCAAAACAAACAAACCTTCCTCTTCCATGGTCAAGAAGTTGAGACTTCAGGAAATCCCTTGGCCCACGTCATCCTTCGTGGTGCAGTTAATGAATATGGGAAAAATGAGCCTAACTTTTACTATGAAACCTTGCTAAATGCTATTGAACGCTATGAAGCCATGGGACTTGAAAATCCCTTTATTCTCATTGATACCAACCATGATAATTCAGGCAAGCAATATATGGAGCAAATTCGGATTGTTCGCCAGACCTTGCAAAATCGTGACTGGAATGAGAAAATCAAAAAGACGGTTCGAGGCTTTATGATTGAATCTTACCTAGCAGATGGTCGTCAAAACCAACCAGAGGTCTTTGGTTGCTCCATTACCGACCCTTGTCTAGGTTGGGAAAATACAGAGGCCTTGGTAGAAGAGATTTATGCTACCTTGACAAAATAAGTGAAAAGGATGGAGTTGGGGGATCTCAACTCCTTTTGATGAGAATGATAGTTGGACACGGAATTGACATCGAAGAATTAGCTTCGATAGAAAGCGCAGTTAAACGACATGAAGGCTTTGCCAAGCGCGTGCTGACCGCTAAGGAAATGGAACGGTTTAACAGTCTTAAAGGGCGCAGACAAATCGAATATTTGGCTGGTCGTTGGTCGGCTAAGGAGGCCTTTTCCAAGGCCATGGGAACTGGTATTGGCAAGCTCGGTTTTCAGGATTTGGAAGTCTTGAATAATGAACGCGGGGCGCCTTATTTTAGTCAGTCACCATTTTCAGGAAAGATTTGGCTGTCTATCAGCCACACCGATCAGTTTGTGACAGCCAGTGTCATTTTGGAGGAAAATCATGAAAGCTAGTCCACATAGACCAACCAAGGCTCTGATTCATCTGGGAGCTATTCGACAAAATATTCAGCAAATGGGGGCTCATATCCCTCAAGGAACGCTCAAATTTGCAGTAGTCAAGGCCAATGCCTATGGACATGGAGCAGTCGCTGTTGCGACGGCGATTCAGGATGAAGTTGATGGCTTTTGCGTTTCCAATATCGATGAAGCCATTGAACTCAGACAGGCTGGACTCAGCAAGCGAATCCTCATTTTAGGAGTTTCTGACATCGAAGCAGTTGCTCTAGCTAAAGAATACGACATCACCTTGACTGTGGCTGGGCTGGAGTGGATTCAAGCACTCTTAGATAAGGAAGCGGACCTAACTGGATTGACAGTCCACCTTAAGATTGACTCAGGAATGGGACGGATTGGTTTTAGAGAGGCCGGTGAGGCTGAGCAGGCTCAAGTTTTGCTCCAACAACACGGTGCTCGTGTTGAAGGAATTTTTACCCACTTTGCTACTGCAGACGAGGAATCAGATGACTACTTTAATGCCCAGTTAGAACGGTTTAAAACTATTTTAGCCAGTATGAAAGGTCTTCCAGAGCTGGTTCATGCTAGTAATTCGGCAACGACCCTTTGGCATGCAGAGACTATTTTCAATGCGGTCCGTATGGGAGATGCTATGTATGGTCTTAATCCTAGCGGAGAGGTTTTGGACTTACCCTATGACTTGAAACCAGCCTTGACCTTGGAATCTGCCTTGGTTCATGTCAAGACAGTTTCAGCTGGAGCTTGCATGGGTTATGGAGCGACCTATCAGGCAGATAGTGAGCAAGTCATCGCGACCGTACCGATCGGCTATGCTGATGGTTGGACACGAGATATGCAAAATTTCGCTGTCTTGGTAGATGGGCAAGCTTGTCCAATTGTTGGACGAGTTTCTATGGACCAAATCACCATTCGTCTGCCTAAGCTTTATCCGCTGGGAACCAAAGTAACCTTGATTGGTTCTAACGGGGGTAAGGAAATCACAGCTACTCAGGTAGCGGCCTACCGCGGGACTATTAACTATGAAGTAGTTTGTCTCCTTAGCGACCGTATTCCGAGAGAATATTATTAAAGAAGAAAGGAGTGGAGCATGAATCTACATCAACCCTTGCATGTCTTACCTGGTGTGGGACCAAAGTCAGCAGAAAAATACGCCAAACTAGGAATTGAAAACTTGCAAGACCTCTTGCTCTATTTTCCTTTCCGTTATGAAGATTTTAAGACCAAGCAGGTGCTGGAGCTGGAAGATGGCGAAAAGGCAGTTCTTTCTGGTCAAGTCGTGACTCCTGCTAGTGTCCAGTATTATGGTTTCAAGCGCAATCGCCTACGCTTTAGTCTTAAGCAGGGAGAAGTCGTTTTTGCGGTGAATTTCTTTAATCAGCCCTATCTGGCTGACAAGATAGAATTGGGAGCAACTCTTGCTGTTTTTGGAAAATGGGACCGCGCCAAGGCTAGTCTGACAGGGATGAAAGTCCTGGCTCAGGTGGAAGATGACCTCCAACCTGTCTATCGTCTGGCACAGGGAATCAGTCAGGCCAGTCTGGTAAAGGTCATCAAGACGGCTTTTGATCAGGGACTGGACCTCTTGATAGAGGAAAATCTTCCCCAGTCTTTGTTGGACAAATACAAACTCATGTCCCGTTGTCAGGCAGTCCGAGCTATGCATTTCCCCAAGGATCTGGCAGAATACAAGCAGGCCCTTCGCCGTATCAAGTTTGAGGAACTCTTTTATTTTCAGATGCAATTGCAGATGCTCAAGTCTGAAAATAGAGTTCAGGGAAGCGGTCTTGTTCTGAATTGGTCTCAGGAAAAAGTGACAGCAGTCAAGGAAAGCCTTCCTTTTGCCTTGACACAAGCTCAGGAAAAGAGTTTGCAGGAAATTTTGGCCGACATGAAGTCCGGCCACCACATGAATCGTCTCCTACAAGGGGATGTGGGGAGCGGAAAAACAGTAGTTGCTGGCTTGGCTATGTTTGCGGCGGTGACAGCTGGCTATCAAGCAGCCCTCATGGTGCCAACAGAAATCCTAGCAGAGCAACACTTTGAGAGTTTGAAGGGTCTTTTTCCGGACTTGAAACTGGCTCTCTTGACAGGTTCCTTGAAAGCTGCAGAAAAGCGAGAAGTCTTGGAGACTATTGCCAAGGGTGAGGCTGATTTGATTATCGGAACTCATGCTCTGATACAGGATGGGGTGGATTATGCTCGTCTTGGTTTGATTATCATCGATGAGCAGCACCGTTTTGGCGTGGGGCAAAGGCGTATTTTACGGGAAAAAGGAGACAATCCAGATGTACTCATGATGACAGCGACTCCTATTCCACGGACGCTGGCTATCACAGCCTTTGGAGATATGGATGTTTCCATTATTGACCAGATGCCAGCAGGGCGGAAGCCTATTGTGACGCGTTGGATCAAGCATGAGCAACTACCTCAGGTCTTGACTTGGTTAGAGGGGGAAATTCAAAAAGGTTCTCAAGCCTATGTCATCTCTCCCTTGATTGAAGAATCAGAAGCTCTGGACTTGAAAAATGCCATTGCTTTATCTGAGGAGTTGACGGCTCATTTTGCAGGTAAGGCAGAGGTGGCTCTTTTACATGGTAAAATGAAGAGTGAAGAAAAAGACCAGATTATGCAGGATTTCAAAGAGAGAAAGACGGATATTCTGGTTTCGACAACGGTTATCGAGGTTGGGGTTAATGTTCCCAATGCGACCGTCATGATTATCATGGATGCCGATCGCTTCGGTCTCAGCCAGCTTCACCAGCTCAGAGGTCGTGTCGGTCGGGGAGATAAGCAGTCTTATGCAGTTCTCGTTGCCAATCCCAAGACGGATTCTGGGAAAGACCGCATGCGCATCATGACAGAAACGACCAATGGATTTGTCCTTGCGGAGGAAGATTTGAAAATGCGTGGTTCTGGTGAGATTTTTGGAACCAGACAGTCAGGACTACCAGAGTTTCAAGTGGCTGATATTATCGAAGATTTTCCGATTTTAGAAGAAGCCAGAAAGGTTGCTAGCTACATTAGTTCTATTGAAGGCTGGCAAGAGGATCCAGAGTGGCGCATGATTGCCCTTCATATGGAAAAGAAAGAACATTTAGATTAATACTCTTCGAAAATCTCTTCAAACCACGTCAGCTTCGCCTTGCCGTACTCAAGTACTGCCTACGGCTAGCTTCCTAGTTTGCTCTTTGATTTTCATTGAGTATAAGCTTTCTATAAGGAAATCTTAAGCTAGCTTTCAGGTTAGCCCCTTATACTAGAGTCATCAAAAAGAAACGAGGACTCTCACATGACCGTAACGATTAAAGTAAATTACCAAACCACTTTCCAAAAGAAAGAAGCAAAAAATTAAGATTGAGCAGAAGAAGAAAGAGCGAAAATGCTCTTTTTTCATTTCTAAAACTACTTTCAGCCCATCATCCTAAAAGTAGAGAATCTAAAATCTCTTTCTATTTACTCTTCTTTCTTGCATTGTTTTTCTAGATATGCTAGAGTGGTGGTGGTAGCGATTACAAAATAAAAGGAGCATATTATGAAAAATCCAGCTTTGTTAGAAGAAATCAAGACTTATAGAGGACGGGACGAGGTTCCAGAAGACTTTGATGCTTTCTGGGATGAGGAAGTGAAAAAAGTTTCAACTCTTCCAGCCTACCAGTTGGAGGAAAGAAATTTTCACATTCCTCAAGTTAAGTGCTATGAGTTAACGTTTGAAGGAACCAATGAAGGAAAGGTTTATGCACGCGTCGTTCTTCCAAAGAGTGAGGAGAAGGTTTCACTAATCTTCCATTTCCATGGTTATATGGGACGTGGCTGGGACTGGGCCGACATGCTGGCCTTCACCGTGGCTGGTTACGGTGTTGTTTCCATGGATGTGCGGGGACAGTCAGGTTATTCACAGGACGGTTTGCGTTCTCCTCTAGGAAATACGGTTAAGGGACATATTATCCGTGGGGCTGTGGAAGGTCGGGAGCATCTCTTTTATAAGGATGTTTATTTGGACATTTACCAGTTGGTTGACATTATTGCTAGTCTGCCTGAGGTGGATGAGAAGCGCCTTTCTAGCTATGGCGCCTCGCAAGGAGGGGCTTTAGCCCTAGTTGCAGCAGCACTCAATCCTCGGATTCAGAAAACAGTTGCCATCTATCCTTTCTTGTCAGACTTTAGACGGGTGCTTGAGATTGGGAATACTAGCGAGGCTTACGACGAACTTTTCCGTTATTTCAAGTTTCACGACCCCTTCCACGAAACTGAGGAGGAAATCATAGCGACCCTTGCCTATATCGATGTGAAAAATCTTGCCCATCGTATCAAGGGTGAGGTTAAGATGATTACGGGCTTGGACGATGATGTTTGCTATCCTATTACCCAGTTTGCGATTTACAACCGTCTGACCTGCGATAAGGCCTATCGCATCATGCCTGAGTATGCTCACGAAGCCATGAATGTATTTGTCAATGATCAAGTCTACAATTGGCTATGTGGTAGTGAGATTTCTTTTAAGTATATAAAGTGATGAATGAGAGAGCCCAGTAGCTCTCTTTTTGTTATAAATGTTGAAAGTACTTTTAAAAATATTAAAATATTAAAATATTGCTGAAAGTAAAATCTATTCTATGGCAAGCTCGAGATAAACCTATGACTTTATTGTATAATAAAGAAAAAGTGTCTAGGAAAGGAGTGAAAGAGCTACTGTTTGGATTGTAGCTAGCTAAATGTTGAAAGAGAGAAGGAGAGCAACTCTCGTTTATTAATTGCTTTCTTGTGTTTTCCTATGATGGGGAGTAAAAATTTTAAAGCAAAAAGAAAGCGCTTTATTTTTTGTGAAATTGAAAGGTAGAAAGATGAATCAGAAGAATTTTGATAGAAAACAAAGATATGGCATTCGTAAATTTGCAGTGGGTGTAGCCTCTGTAACTATTGGTGCAGTAGTGTTTGGAGTGAATCCTGTATTGGCAAATGAACAAGGAAATTCAACTGTAACTGCTGCTGAAAATAATAATCAAGGTTTATCAGAATTACCAAAAGAAGCTTCTTCAGGCAGTCTTGCAAATTTAGATAGTGAATTAGCTGGAAAATTGGCAACAGCGAAAGACAATGGTGTGGAAGTTGATCAGGATAAGTTGAAGAAAAATGAGACTACTGAAGCAGAGACAACCACTCCAACAAATACCCCTGCAGCTGAAAATACACCAGCTCCTGCTGATAAACCAGAAACAGATTCTGCAACTACAGAAGCAAGTAACAAGGACCAAGATAAAGAAGAAGAGGGCGTGATTCCTCGAGACTACTATTCTAGAGATATCGCAAACGCAACTCCAGTAGTGGAAAAAGAAGATGTTGAAACAAATTCGAAGAATGGTCAGCGTGTAGATTTAGCTAGTGAATTAAATGCATTGAAGAAACTTCAAAATGCGACCATTCATATGGAATTCAAGCCAGATGCCAAAGCTCCAGATTTTTATAATCTATTCTCAGTGTCTAGTGATAAGAAAAAAGATGAGTACTTCACCATGGCTGTTCTCAATAATACAGCCTTAATTGAGGGACGTGATGCTAATGGAACACAATTTTATGATAAATATACAGATGCTCCATTGAAAATTAAGCCTGGGCAGTGGAATTCAGTTACCTTTACTGTAGAAAGACCGAATGCAGAAAATCCAGGAGGAAAAGTTAGACTCTATGTAAATGGTGTTTTATCGCGTACCAGCTTGAAATCTGGTAAATTTATCAAGGATATGCCAGATATTACCCATGCTCAACTTGGTGCAACAAATCGGGCAGGGAGATCAGTTTGGGGAGCAAATTTACAGGTTCGTAATTTGAGTGTTTATGATCGTGTATTAACTCCAGAGGAAGTTCAAAAACGGAGCCAATTGTTTGAGAGATCTGATTTGGAACAAAAGCTACCAGAAGGGGCTAAAGTTACTGAAAAACAAGATGTCTTTGAAGGTGGTATGCATAACAAACCAAATAAAGATGGTATCAAGAGTTATCGTATTCCTGCTCTTCTTAAAACTGATAAAGGAACCTTGATTGCTGGTGCTGACGAACGCCGCTTACACCAATATGACTGGGGTGATATCGGTATGGTCGTCAGACGAAGTGAGGATAAGGGGAAAACATGGAGCGATCGAGTAACGATTACAAATTTACGAGACAATCCAAAAGCCTCTGATTCATCAATCGGTTCACCAGTGAACATCGATATGGTTTTGGTTCAAGATCCTGTAACAAAACGAATTTTTTCTATCTATGATATGTTCCCAGAAGGGAAAGGAATCTTTGGAATGGCTGCTCAAAGAGAAGAAGCCTATAAACAAATCGATGGCAAAACTTACCAAATTCTCTACAAAGAAGGCGAAGAAGGTTCCTATACAATACGCGAAAATGGCACAGTTTATACTCCAGATGGGAAAGCAACCGATTATCGTGTTGTTGTAAACCCAGTTAAACCAGCTTATAGCGATAAAGGTGATTTGTATCAAGGGAATCAACTATTAGGAAATATTTATTTCACAAGCAATAAAACGTCTCCATTTAGAGTTGCTAAGGATTCTTATCTATGGATGTCTTACAGTGATGATGATGGTAAGACTTGGTCAGCACCTCAAGATATTACCCCAATGGTAAAAGCTGATTGGATGAAATTCTTAGGGGTTGGGCCTGGAACAGGAATTACTCTTCATACCGGACCTCATAAAGGTCGAATCATTGTACCTACTTATACAACTAATCAGACCAACCACTTAAACGGTTCTCAATCATCTCGGGTTATCTACTCAGATGACCATGGTAAGACTTGGCATATGGGAGGTGGTGTGAATGACCATCGTACGCTGACTGATGGCACTGTGATTGACTCAAGTACCATGAGTAATTATTATGCTCAAAATACCGAGTCCTCTGTTGTACAATTAAATAATGGAGATCTCAAGCTCTTCATGCGTGGCTTGACAGGGGACCTTCAAGTTGCTACTAGTAAAGATGGTGGAGTAACTTGGGAAAATGATATAAAACGTTATGCGGATGTCAAGGATGTTTACGTTCAATTGGCTGCTATTCATACGATGCATGATGGAAAAGAGTATATTGTTCTTAGTAATGCAGGTGGGCCAGGACGTTTCAACGGTTTGGTACACTTAGCCCGTGTCGAAGAGAATGGAGAGCTGACTTGGCTTAAGCATAATCCTATTCAAAGTGGTAAGTTTGCCTACAATTCTATTCAAGATCTCGGGAATGGCGAATATGGATTGCTTTATGAGCATGCAGATAAGAACCAAAACGAATATACCTTGTCTTATAAGAAATTTAATTGGGATTTCTTAAGCAAGGATATGGTTTCTCCAACCGAAGCAAAAGTTACACATGCAGTTCATATGGGGCAAGGCATTATTGCCATGGAATTTGATTCAGAAGTATTGGTCAATCAAGCACCAACATTACAGCTTGCAAATGGTAAGACAGCTACGTTTATGACGCAGTATGATACCAAGACTCTGTTGTTTACAGTAGATCCTGAGGATATTGGTCAAAAAGTTACAGGCTTAGCAGAAGGAGCTATCGAAAGTATGCATAATTTGCCTGTTTCAGTAGTTGGTTCTAAAATTACTCATGGTGTAAATGGAAGCGAAGCTGCGACAAATGAAGTTCCAGAATTTATAAGTGGAGTTAATGGTGAAGAAGGAGCAGTTGTGTCAGAAGTTCCTGAATACACAGGCCCATTAGCGACAGCAGGAGAAGAAGCGCCAACAGTAGAAAAGCCAGAATTTACGGGTGGAGTTAATGGCGAAGAAGGAGCAGTTGCGGCAGAAGTTCCTGAATATACAGGCCAATTAGCGACGGCAGGAGAAGAAGTGCCAACAGTAGAAAAGCCAGAATTTACAGGTGGAGTTAATGGCGAGGAGGCTGTAGTAACTGAAAAAGCTCCTGAATATACTGGTTCTCTTGAAACAGCAGGAGAAGAAGCCCTTGTTACAGAAGTTCCTGAATATACAGGTCAATTGGCAACAGTAGGAGAAGAACCAGCTCCAACAGTAGAAAAAACGGAATTCACAGGAGGCGTAAACGCGGTTGAAGCAGCGGTCCATGAACTTCCGGAATTCACAGGAGGCGTAAATGCAGTTCTAGCGGCTTCAAATGAGGTTCCTGAATATACCGGAGGTGCTAATTTTGTCTTGGCGGCTTCAAATGAGGTTCCTGAATATACCGGAGGTGCTAATTTTGTCTTGGCGGCTTCAAATGAGGTTCCTGAATATACTGGAGGTGCTAATTTTGTCTTGGCGGCTTCAAATGAGGTTCCTGAATATACCGGAGGTGCTAATTTTGTCTTGGCGGCTTCAAATGAGGTTCCTGAATATACCGGAGGTGCTAATTTTGTCTTGGCGGCTTCAAATGAGGTTCCTGAATATACTGGAGGTGCTAATTTTGTCTTGGCGGCTTCAAATGAGGTTCCTGAATATACCGGAGGTGTCAATGGCGCTGAGGCAGCAATCCATGAAGTGCCAGAGTACAAAGGAGAAACCAAACCAGTCTTAGCAGTTGCAAACGAACGTCCAGCTAAGAAGTTATCTCTTGGACAAGATGCTACTTATCAAGCACCAATGGCTAAACAAAACGAACTACCAAATACTGGAAGTAAAGAAAACACAACCCTTATTTCTATGGGATTAGTGGCAGGTCTCTTATCTGTCTTGACATTTGGGAAGAAACGAAAAGAGGACTAGATTAGGTCTTGAATAAAATAAATTTTGCTCATCGTTAATGATAAAAGAGATGGCCTATTTGAAAGATGGCTATCTCTTTTTATCATTTTAGATACTAAGCGAATTGAAAATAAGACAGAGCTGAAACTACTTTCAGAAACAGCTGTTCTATAAAATACTTTTGAAACTGAAATCTATTCTACCACAAAGTATTGAAAGCGCTTTAAAAATAATATATAATGAACTCATAAGAACAAAGAAAAGGAGGAAAGAGGATGCCACAGATTACTAAAGAAGCCTTGATTGCACAAATCAAAGATGGAATCATCGTTTCTTGTCAGGCCCTTCCTCACGAACCGCTCTATACAGAAGCGGGAGGAGTCATTCCCTTGCTGGTCAAAGCGGCTGAGCAAGGTGGAGCAGTCGGTATCCGAGCAAATAGTGTTCGCGATATCAAGGAAATCAAGGAGGTCACAAACCTTCCAATCATTGGGATAATAAAACGAGATTATCCACCGCAAGAACCCTTCATCACTGCTACAATGAAAGAAGTTGATGAATTGGCAGAACTTGATATAGAGGTCATTGCTCTGGATTGTACCAAGCGTGAACGCTATGATGGTTTGGAGATTCAAGAGTTCATTCGTCAGGTTAAGGAAAAATATCCTAACCAGCTCTTGATGGCTGATACAAGTACTTTCGAGGAAGGATTGGCAGCCGTTGAAGCAGGAATTGACTTTGTCGGAACAACATTATCAGGATACACATCTTACAGTCCAAAGGTGGATGGTCCCGATTTTGAATTGATCAAAAAACTCTGTGATGCTGGTGTAGATGTCATTGCAGAAGGAAAAATTCATACACCAGAACAAGCCAAACAAATCCTAGGATATGGAGTGCGAGGTATTGTTGTTGGTGGCGCTATTACTAGACCAAAAGAGATCACAGAACGCTTTGTTGCTGGTCTCAAATAACACAATCTCAAAACAGAGGAGAGTGGTGGATGCGTCGGACAAAATGAAAACGTATACAAATGCAAAGAACTCATTATCCAATATGGATACGCTTATCAATTAGGAGAATACAAATGAAATTTAGAAAACTAGCTTGTACAGTACTTGCGGGTGCTGCGGTTCTTGGCCTTGCTGCATGTGGTAATTCTGGCGGAAGTAAAGATGCTGCAAAATCTGGTAGCGATAGCGGAAAAACAGAAATTACTTGGTGGGCATTCCCAGTCTTCACTCAAGAAAAAACTGGTGACGGTGTTGGAACATATGAAAAATCAATCATCGAAGCTTTTGAAAAAGCAAATCCAGATGTAAAAGTGAAATTAGAAACCATCGACTTCAAGTCAGGTCCTGAAAAAATCACAACAGCTATCGAAGCCGGAACAGCTCCAGACGTACTTTTTGATGCACCAGGACGTATCATCCAATACGGTAAAAATGGTAAATTGGCTGAGTTGAACGATCTCTTCACAGACGAATTTGTTAAAGATGTTAACAATGAAAACATTGTACAAGCAAGTAAAGCTGGAGACAAAGCTTACATGTATCCAATCAGTTCAGCACCATTCTATATGGCTATGAACAAGAAAATGTTGGAAGAGGCTGGAGTTGCAAACCTTGTAAAAGAAGGTTGGACAACTGATGATTTTGAAAAAGTTTTGAAAGCGCTTAAAGACAAAGGCTACACACCAGGTTCATTGTTCAGTTCTGGTCAAGGGGGAGACCAAGGAACACGTGCCTTCATCTCAAACCTTTACGGCGGTTCTGTAACAGATAAAGATGTAACAAAATATACAACTGATGATCCTAAATTCGTCAAAGGTCTTGAAAAAGCAGCTAGCTGGATTAAAGACGGTTTGTTGAACAATGGTTCACAATTTGACGGTGGAGCAGATATCCAAAACTTTGCCAATGGTCAAACATCTTACACAATCCTTTGGGCACCAGCTCAAAACGGTATCCAAGCTAAACTCTTGGAAGCAAGTAAAGTAGAAGTGGTAGAAGTACCATTCCCATCAGATTCAGGTAAACCAGCTCTTGAATACCTTGTAAACGGATTTGCAGTATTCAACAACAAAGACGACAAGAAAGTTGCAGCATCTAAGAAATTCGTTCAATTTATCGCGGATGACAAAGAATGGGGTCCAAAAGACGTTGTTCGTACAGGTGCCTTCCCAGTTCGTACTTCATTTGGCAAACTTTATGAAGACAAACGTATGGAAACAATCAGTGGTTGGACTAAATACTACTCACCATACTACAACACTATCAATGGTTTTGCTGAAATGAGAACACTTTGGTTCCCAATGTTGCAATCTGTATCAAATGGTGACGAAAAACCAGCGGATGCTTTGAAAGCCTTCACTGAAAAAGCTAACGAAACAATTAAAAAAGCTACAAAACAATAAGCACTAAATCAGATTGACTCCTCCCTTTTCCCTGTGCATAGTCTATGTAAGAAAAGGGAGGATTTTGTTTGAAATGTAAGGAACTGTCACGAAATTAAAATGAAGTTCTTACATAAGCGAATCTTAAAAAATTTCATTTTGATTTTAAAACAGTTCAAGAAAATCTAAAATATTCTATTTGTGAAAGAGAGGTGCCGACTGTGAAAGTCAATAAAATTCGTATGCGGGAAACAGTGATTTCCTACGCTTTCCTAGCACCAGTATTATTCTTCTTTGTCATCTTTGTATTGGCCCCTATGATTATGGGATTCATTACAAGTTTCTTTAACTACTCAATGACGAAATTTGAGTTTGTAGGCTTGGACAACTACGTTCGCATGTTTAAAGACCCTGTCTTTATGAAGTCTTTGATCAATACCGTTATTCTGGTTATTGGATCTGTACCAGTTGTTGTTCTATTCTCACTCTTTGTAGCATCTCAGACATATCATCAAAATGCCATTGCTAGATCCTTCTACCGTTTCGTCTTCTTCCTTCCTGTTGTAACAGGTAGTGTTGCCGTAACAGTTGTTTGGAAATGGATCTATGACCCACTATCAGGGATTCTAAACTTTGTCCTTAAGTCAAGCCACATCATCAGCCAAAACATTTCTTGGTTGGGAGATAAAAACTGGGCTTTGATGGCGATTATGATTATCCTTTTGACTACATCTGTTGGTCAGCCGATTATCCTTTATATCGCAGCTATGGGTAATATTGACAATTCATTGGTGGAAGCAGCTCGGGTTGACGGTGCGACTGAATTGCAAGTTTTCTGGAAGATTAAATGGCCTAGTCTCCTTCCAACAACACTTTATATCGCAATCATTACAACAATCAACTCATTCCAGTGTTTCGCCTTGATTCAGTTGTTGACATCTGGTGGTCCAAACTACTCAACAAGTACACTTATGTACTACCTTTACGAAAAAGCCTTCCAATTGACAGAATACGGTTATGCAAACACTATCGGCGTCTTCTTGGCAGTGATGATCGCTATCGTAAGCTTTGTTCAATTTAAAGTACTTGGAAACGACGTAGAATATTAAAGAAAGGAGACAGCTATGCAATCTACACAAAAGAAACCTTTAACAGCTTTCACTGTTATTTCAACTATTATCTTGCTCTTGTTGACCGTGCTGTTCATCTTTCCGTTCTACTGGATTTTGACAGGTGCCTTCAAGTCACAACCTGATACAATCGTTATTCCACCACAATGGTTCCCTAAAATGCCAACCATGGAAAATTTCCAACAACTCATGGTGCAAAACCCTGCAATGCAGTGGATGTGGAACTCTGTGTTTATCTCATTGGTAACCATGTTCTTAGTCTGTGCGACTTCTTCTCTAGCAGGTTATGTACTAGCTAAAAAACGTTTCTATGGCCAACGTATTCTTTTTGCAATCTTCATTGCAGCCATGGCACTTCCAAAACAAGTTGTCCTTGTACCATTGGTACGTATCGTCAACTTCATGGGAATCCATGATACTCTTTGGGCAGTTATCTTGCCTTTGATTGGATGGCCATTCGGGGTCTTCCTCATGAAACAGTTCAGTGAGAATATCCCTACAGAATTGCTTGAGTCAGCTAAAATCGACGGTTGTGGTGAGATTCGTACTTTCTGGAGCGTAGCCTTCCCAATTGTGAAACCAGGATTTGCAGCCCTTGCAATCTTTACCTTCATCAATACTTGGAATGACTACTTCATGCAGTTGGTTATGTTAACTTCACGTCAAAACTTGACCATCTCACTTGGGGTTGCAACTATGCAAGCTGAAATGGCAACCAACTATGGTTTGATCATGGCAGGTGCCGCTCTTGCAGCAGTTCCAATCGTAACAGTCTTCCTAGTCTTCCAAAAATCCTTCACTCAGGGTATTACTATGGGAGCGGTCAAAGGTTAAGAAAAGTAAATTGGTGTGTCAAGATTGCGGAAGTGGTCTTGACATGCTATGGAAATATAGAGGTTATAAGTGTCTACAAAATGTTGGGTATTTGCTTACCTTAGATATTTTGTTAGACACTTATCAACTTAAGAATGATTTTAGTTAACTATCAGAAACGAAGGAAAGAGTATGATTTTTGACGATTTGAAAAACATCACCTTTTACAAAGGGATTCATCCCAATCTAGACAAGGCTATCGACTATCTCTACCAGCACAGTAAGGATTCTTTCGAATTAGGTAAGTATGAGATTGACGGGGACAAGGTCTTTCTAGTTGTTCAGGAAAATGTCCTCAATCAAGCTGAAAATGATCAATTTGAGCATCATAAAAACTATGCAGATTTGCATTTGCTGGTAGAAGGACATGAATATTCGAGCTACGGTTCACGTATCAAAGACGAGGCAGTAGCATTCGACGAAGCAAGTGACATTGGCTTTGTTCATTGTCATGAACACTACCCACTCTTGTTGGGTTATCACAATTTTGCGATTTTCTTTCCAGGAGAACCACACCAGCCGAATGGCTATGCAGGTATGGAACAGAAGGTTCGCAAATATCTCTTTAAAATTTTGATTGACTAAAAAATAAGGAGGAGCAAATATGGCACAAAAAGGAGTAAGCCTTATCAAGGCAGCATTTGATACAGATAACTTTCTCATGCGTTTTAGTGAGAAGGTCTTGGATATCGTGACAGCCAATCTTCTTTTTGTCGTCTCTTGTTTGCCCATTGTGACGATTGGAGTGGCTAAAATTAGTCTCTACGAGACTATGTTTGAGATTAAGAAGAGTAGACGTGTGCCTGTCTTTAGAATCTATTTAAGAGCTTTCAAGCAAAATCTGAAACTAGGTCTTCAGTTAGGTCTGCTTGAGTTGGGCATTGTCTCATTAAGCCTTCTAGACCTCTATCTCTTCTGGGGTCAGACAGCTATGCCTTTCCAAATGGTGAAAGCTATCTGTCTAGGCGTTCTTATCTTCCTCACTATCGTGATGTTGGCTAGCTATCCCATAGCTGCACGCTATGATTTGACTTGGAAAGAAGTCTTACAAAAAGGACTTATCTTGGCAAGTTTTAACTTTCCTTGGTTCTTCCTCATGTTAGCTATTCTCTTTCTTATTGTGATGGTTCTTTATCTGTCCGCCTTCAGTTTACTTTTAGGTGGTTCAGCCTTCCTGCTTTTTGGATTTGGGCTCTTGGTCTTTCTCCAGACTGGATTGATGGAGAAAATTTTCGCAAAATACCAATAGGATGGCTTGTCTATGAAACTACTTTCAAGCCATAAACATTTCAAAATTCATATCGAAACTAAAATCTAAGTGTACACAAGATATTGAAAGCGTTTTTCACAAGGTGTATACTAAACACGTAAAGAATAAATCCTGCTGTTAGCAGAAAAAAAGAAAACTTAGGAGAAAATCTATGTCAGATTTAAAAAAATACGAAGGTGTCATTCCAGCCTTTTACGCATGTTATGATGATCAAGGAGAAGTAAGTCCAGAGCGTACACGTGCCTTGGTTCAATACTTCATTGATAAAGGTGTTCAAGGCCTCTATGTTAATGGTTCTTCTGGTGAATGTATCTACCAAAGTGTTGAAGACCGCAAGTTGATTTTGGAAGAAGTGATGGCAGTTGCCAAAGGTAAATTGACCATTATTGCTCACGTTGCTTGCAACAATACCAAAGACAGTATGGAACTTGCTCGTCATGCTGAAAGCTTAGGAGTAGATGCCATTGCAACGATTCCGCCGATTTATTTCCGCTTGCCAGAATACTCAGTTGCTAAGTACTGGAACGATATCAGTTCTGCAGCTCCAAATACAGATTACGTGATTTATAACATTCCTCAATTAGCAGGTGTTGCTTTGACTCCAAGCCTTTACACAGAAATGTTGAAAAATCCTCGTGTTATCGGTGTGAAGAACTCTTCTATGCCAGTTCAAGATATCCAAACCTTTGTCAGCCTTGGTGGGGAAGACCATATCGTCTTTAACGGTCCAGATGAACAGTTCCTAGGTGGTCGTCTCATGGGAGCTAAAGCTGGTATCGGTGGTACATATGGTGCGATGCCAGAACTCTTCTTGAAACTCAACCAATTGATTGCTGACAAAGATTTGGAAACAGCGCGTGAATTGCAGTATGCTATCAACGCTATCATTGGTAAACTCACTTCTGCACATGGAAATATGTACGGTGTCATCAAAGAGGTCTTGAAGATCAATGAAGGACTGAACATTGGTTCTGTTCGTTCACCATTGACACCAGTGACTGAAGAAGATCGTCCAGTTGTAGAAGCAGCTGCAGCCTTGATTCGCGAAACCAAGGAGCGCTTCCTCTAATCTATAAGGAGGTATTTATGACACACTACGTTGCAATTGATATCGGTGGAACCAACATCAAATATGGTTTGATTGACCAAGAAGGCCAACTTGTTGAATCACATGAAATGCCAACAGAGGCGCATAAGGGTGGTCCTCATATCTTACAAAAGACCAAAGATATCGTAGACAGTTATTTAGAAAAGGGTTCAGTAGCAGGTGTTGCTATTTCTTCTGCAGGGATGGTAGATCCAGATAAGGGGGAAATTTTCTATGCTGGGCCTCAAATCCCTAACTACGCAGGCACCCAGTTCAAAAAGGAAATCGAAACTAGCTTTGCAATTCCTTGTGAAATTGAGAATGACGTCAACTGTGCAGGTCTTGCTGAAGCGGTATCTGGTTCAGGTAAGGGAGCGAGTGTCACCCTTTGCTTGACTATTGGAACCGGTATCGGTGGTTGTTTGATTATGGATGGGAAAGTCTTCCATGGATTTAGCAATTCAGCCTGTGAAGTTGGCTATATGCATATGCAGGATGGGGCTTTTCAGGATCTCGCTTCTACCACAGCTTTGGTGGAGTATGTAGCAGCAGGTCATGAAGATCCAGTTGACCAGTGGAATGGTCGTCGTATCTTTAAGGAAGCTACCGAAGGAAACAAAATCTGCATGGCTGGTATTGACCGCATGGTAGACTATCTAGGAAAAGGTCTGGCAAATATTTGCTATGTGGCTAATCCAGAAGTGGTCATTCTCGGTGGCGGTATCATGGGACAAGAGGCTATCCTCAAACCCAAGATCCGCAAAGCCTTGAAAGAGGCTTTGGTGCCAAGCCTTGCTGAAAAAACACGATTAGAATTTGCCCATCATCAAAATACAGCAGGTATGTTGGGTGCTTATTATCATTTTAAAACAAAACAATCCTAGTTTGGCTAGACCAAACTAGGATTTTCTTACACGTTTTTGTCTACGATAGCCATTGAGTTTTTTATTTTCCCAATAGCTATTAAAGATTTTCTCCTTGCTTTCACGATTGATTTCCAAAAAGTAGGCATAAATCAAATCAATAAAGAAGAGCATAGGAAGTTGAGCGGATATTCGTTGAATGTAGGAAGGCTGGCTGTGGCTGGCTACAAGAACAGTCTCCGTATAGGCCTGACTATCTTTATTGGGAACACTTGTAAAGAGTACAGTTTTTGCGCCCATCTCCTTAGCGTCCAATAGACTATCTAAAATAGAAGGAGTTGAGCCAGAAAGTGAGAAACCAAGTACTAGACAATTTTCATCCATAATGCTGGTTGTCCAGGCAAAACCATCTTGGTCGGTTAAAGCCTCGCAGACCACACCCAGACGCATGAAGCGCAATTTCATTTCACGAGCGACAAGTCCAGAACTACCTGTTCCAAAGAAGTAGACACGATCAGCACCTTCGATTAACTGGGCGATTCGTTCTAGTTGTTCTTCGTCAATCAAGTCCTGTGTTTGTTCCCGCATGTGACTATAGCTTCGAAGAACTCGGTTGGTTAAAGGACTATGATTGTGAGAATGAGTCTCCTGTTTCTTTGCTTGGTGCTGGTATTGGAAAATAAATTCTCTATAGCCTGTAAAGCCACACTTTTTAGAAAAGCGGGTCAGAGCAGCTTGAGAGATATGTAATTTTTGAGTGACCTGTTGGGAGGAAAGGTCATCTTGAATGGTTTCAGCTTGCAAAAAATAACGAGCGATTTCTTGCTCTAAATCTGTTAATGCTTCAAAATGAAGATCGATAATGGATGCAATGTCTGGCTTATTCATGGGGCTCCTTTTCATGAGTCAACCGCTTAGAAGTTGACAATTCCCTAACTATTATTATCATTATATCATAGAAGAATAGATAAAAACATAAAAAGCCATTTTCAATTAAAAGTCAAAAAAAGGTATCGATTTTTCTAAGAGTTTCTCCTTAAAATATGATACAATGAAGAGTAATAATCTTCTTTCAAGTTTTATATTTTTTAGTGAAAATGGGATGGGAGATGGAAATTTTTCTAGAAATGAGACATGGTTGTATGAGAAAATTTAATAGTCATTCGATTCCGATTCGACTTAATCTACTATTTGGAATAGTTATCTTGCTTTTCATGACGATTATTGGTCGTCTTCTTTATATGCAGGTATTAAATAAAGACTTTTACGAAACGAAATTAGCATCAGCAAGTCAAACGAGAGTGACAACTAGTTCGGCTCGAGGACAAATCTACGATGCAACGGGGAAACCTCTTGTTGAAAATACCATCAAGCAAGTTGTATCTTTTACAAGGACTAACAAGATGACGGCAGCTGAACTCAAAGAGACTGCAAAAAAACTTCTTACTTATGTGAATGTCAGCTCTCCTAATCTCACAGACCGTCAGATTGCTGATTATTACTTGGCTGACCAAGAAATTTATAAAAAAATAGTCGATGCTTTGCCACGTGATAAGCGTTTGGATTCGGATGGAAATCTTCTTTCGGAAGCAACTCTTTACAACAATGCAGTGGAAAGTGTTGATGTGACTCAGCTCAACTATACGGATGAACAGAAAAAAGAAATTTATTTATTTAGTCAGCTAAATACTGTTGAAAATTTTGCTACAGGAACAATTGCAACGGATTCTTTAGATAACACACAGGTTGCTCTTGTCGCTTCGGCATCCAAAGACTTACCAGGAATTAGTATTTCTACTTCATGGGATCGAAAAGTCCTAGACACTTCTTTGTCTTCAATTGTAGGTAGTGTATCAAGTGAAAAATCAGGTCTTCCAGCAGAGGAAGTGGATGCTTATTTGAAAAAAGGTTACTCTCTGAATGACCGAGTGGGAACGTCTTATCTTGAAAAGCAGTATGAAGAAGTACTGCAGGGAAAACGTTCTGTTAAAGAAGTGCACCTTGATAAACATGGCAACATGGAAAGTGTTGAAAATGTAGAGGAAGGAAGCAAAGGGAACAACATCAAACTAACGATTGACCTAGCTTTCCAAAATGGGGTTGATGATCTACTTAAGAGTTATTTTAATTCGGAGCTAGGTAACGGAGGAGCTAGATATTCTGAAGGAGTGTATGCAGTAGCACTTAATCCTAAAACAGGAGCCGTCCTTGCCATGTCAGGTATCAAGCATGATACTGAGTCAGGTAAATTGAGTTCAGATTCCTTAGGGACAGTTACCAACGTGTTTGTACCAGGGTCAGTAGTTAAGGCCGCTACCATCAGCTCAGGTTGGGAAAATGGTGTTTTATCAGGAAACCAAACCTTAACAGATCAGCCTATTGTTTTCCAAGGTTCAGCTCCAATTAATTCTTGGTATACGTTGGCATATGGATCTTTTCCTATTACAGCTGTGGAAGCCTTGGAGTATTCATCTAATACTTACATGGTTCAAACCGCTCTTGGAATCATGGGCCAGACCTATCAACCAAATATGACGGTTGCAACAGGGCAATTAGAGGCTGCTATGGGTAAATTACGTTCGACCTTTGGAGAATATGGACTTGGAGCTTCGACTGGCATCGACCTTCCAGATGAATCGACAGGATTTACACCAAAAGAATTTGATTTGGCTAATTATATTAATAATGCTTTTGGCCAGTTTGATAATTACACACCGATGCAATTAGCTCAGTATGTCGCTACCATTGCAAATAATGGAGTTCGTCTAGCTCCTCACATTGTGGAGGGGGTTTATGAAAATAATGAGCAAGGTGGCTTAGGCAATTTGCTTCAAGAGACGACTAGCAAAGAAATGAATAAGATTAATATCTCAGAGTCAGATATGTCTATTCTGCAACAAGGATTTTATCAAGTTTCACATGGTGGTAGTGCTTTGACAACTGGTCGTGCCTTTTCAAATGGCGCAGCCGTATCAATCAGCGGAAAAACAGGTACCGCCGAAAGTTATGTTAATGGCGGTCAAAAAGCCAATAATACTAACGCAGTTGCTTATGCACCAACCGAAAATCCTCAAATCGCGGTCGCAGTCGTTTTTCCTCATAACACCAACCTTACAAACGGTGTTGGACCTTCCATTGCGCGCGATATTATCAACCTCTATAACCAACATCATCCAATGAATTAGAAAGGAACATATGCTGTATCCAACACCTATTGCCAAGCTGATTGATAGCTATTCAAAGTTACCAGGTATCGGGATTAAGACGGCTACCCGTCTGGCCTTTTATACTATTGGAATGTCTGATGACGATGTCAATGAATTTGCTAAAAATCTCCTTTCTGCTAAGAGAGAGCTGACCTATTGTTCTATTTGTGGTCGTTTGACTGATGACGATCCTTGCTCTATCTGTACCGATCCGACTCGTGACCAGACAACGATTTTAGTTCTCGAGGATAGTCGAGATGTGGCGGCTATGGAGAATATCCAAGAATACCATGGACTCTATCATGTCTTGCATGGACTCATTTCTCCCATGAATGGTATCAGTCCAGACGATATCAATCTCAAGAGCCTTATGACTCGTCTGATGGATAGTGAAGTTTCAGAGGTAATCGTAGCAACCAATGCCACAGCAGATGGGGAAGCTACTTCCATGTATCTTTCACGTTTGCTTAAGCCAGCTGGGATCAAGGTTACGCGCCTGGCACGAGGCCTTGCTGTAGGAGCGGACATTGAGTATGCGGATGAAGTTACACTCTTACGAGCCATTGAAAATCGGACAGAGCTGTAAGTCTAGACAAATTAACAAACTTAATTCATTTATATAAAAAATCAAGGAGACCGATATTTTTTATCGTTCTCTTTTTAAATATATTGAAGACCAGTATCAGGTTCAAGTTTCAAAAAAGAAGCAAATATGATATACTAAAGAACGAGTATTCTATTAGAATTAGGACAAGCAATATGAAACAAACGATTATTCTTTTATACGGTGGACGGAGTGCAGAGCGTGAAGTCTCTGTTCTTTCAGCTGAAAGTGTCATGCGTGCGGTCAACTATGATCGTTTCACAGTCAAGACTTTCTTTATTAGCCAGTCTGGTGACTTTATCAAAACGCAGGAATTTAGCCAGACTCCTGGTCAAGAGGACCGTCTCATGACCAATGAAACCATTGAATGGGATAAGAAAGTTGCACCAAGTGCCATCTACGAAGAAGGAGCAGTGGTCTTTCCAGTCCTTCACGGTCCGATGGGAGAAGATGGCTCTGTTCAAGGATTCTTGGAAGTTTTGAAACTGCCTTACGTTGGTTGCAACATCTTGTCATCTAGCCTTGCCATGGACAAAATCACCACCAAGCGTGTGTTAGAATCTGCTGGTATTGCCCAAGTTCCCTATGTGGCCATCGTTGAAGGGGATGATGTGACTACTAAAATTGTCGAAGTGGAAGAAAAATTGACTTATCCAGTATTCACTAAACCGTCAAACATGGGTTCTAGTGTCGGTATTTCTAAGTCTGAAAATCAAGAAGAACTTCGTCAAGCCTTGAAACTTGCCTTCCAATATGACAGCCGTGTCTTGGTAGAGCAAGGAGTGAATGCCCGTGAAATCGAGGTTGGTCTCTTGGGCAACTACGATGTCAAGAGTACGCTACCAGGAGAAGTAGTCAAGGATGTTGCCTTTTATGACTACGATGCCAAGTATATTGACAACAAGATTACCATGGATATTCCAGCCAAAATCAGTGATGATGTGGTAGCTGTCATGCGTCAAAATGCAGAAACTGCCTTCCGTGCGATTGGTGGTTTAGGTCTATCTCGTTGCGATTTCTTCTATACTGATAAGGGAGAGATTTTCCTCAACGAGCTCAATACCATGCCAGGTTTCACCCAGTGGTCAATGTATCCACTACTTTGGGATAATATGGGAATCAGCTACGCAGAACTAATCGAGCATTTGGTTGACCTTGCTAAGGAAAGTTTTGACAAGCGCGAAGCGCATTTGCTATAAAATGAAAGAGAGGGTAGAAGTCAGAACCACCACTGCAGAGTGATTAGAGTTCTCGGACTTCAACCCTTTTTAAAGGAGTAGAAATGAAATTAACAATCCATGAAGTGGCTCAAGTTGTGGGAGCCAAAAATAACATCAGCATCTTTGAGGACACCCAGTTAGAAAAGGCCGAGTTTGATAGTCGCTTAATTGCGGCAGGGGATTTATTTGTGCCCCTCAAAGGGGCGCGTGATGGCCATGACTTTATCGAAACAGCCTTTGAAAAGGGTGCCGCTGTAACCCTGTCTGAGAAAGAAATTGCAAACCATCCCTACATTTTAGTAGATGACGTATTGATTGCCTTTCAAACCCTAGCAGCCTACTATCTTGAAAAAACGGCTGTTGATGTCTTTGCTGTTACAGGTTCAAATGGCAAGACAACGACCAAAGATATGTTAGCGCACTTGCTATCAACAACCTATAAAACATACAAAACACAAGGTAACTACAATAACGAGATTGGGCTTCCCTACACAGTTCTCCACATGCCTGAAGGAACAGAAAAGTTGGTCTTGGAGATGGGGCAGGATCACTTGGGCGATATTCATCTCTTGTCAGAATTGGCTCGTCCAAAAACAGCCATCGTGACCTTAGTTGGCGAAGCCCATTTGGCCTTTTTCAAAGACCGTTCTGAGATTGCTAAAGGGAAAATGCAAATTGCAGACGGGATGGTACCTGGTTCCTTGCTTTTGGCACCAGCAGATCCGATTGTAGAGGCCTACTTGCCAGCTGATAAAAAGGTGGTCCGTTTTGGGCAAGGAGCAGAGTTGGAAATCACAGACTTGGTTGAGCGCAAGGATAGTCTGACCTTTAAGGCTAATTTCTTGGAACAAGCCCTCGATTTGCCAGTGACTGGTAAGTACAATGCCACCAATGCTATGATTGCGTCTTATGTTGCCCTGCAAGAAGGAGTTTCAGAGGAACAAATTCATCAAGCTTTCCAACATCTTGAATTGACGCGTAACCGTACCGAGTGGAAGAAAGCTGCCAATGGAGCAGATATCCTATCAGATGTTTACAATGCCAATCCAACAGCTATGAAACTGATTTTAGAGACTTTCTCTGCCATTCCAGTCAATGAAGGTGGCAAGAAGATTGCAGTGTTGGCTGATATGAAGGAACTTGGTGACCAGTCTGTTCAACTCCATAATCAGATGATTTTGAGCCTTTCTCCAGATGTGCTTGATACTGTTATTTTTTATGGAGAAGACATTGCTGAATTAGCCCAATTGGCTAGTCAAATGTTCCCAATTGGCCACGTTTACTACTTCAAGAAAACAGAAGACCAAGACCAATTTGAAGACCTAGTCAAGCAGGTCAAAGAAAGCCTTGGAGCCCATGACCAAATCCTGCTCAAAGGCTCCAACTCTATGAATCTAGCCAAGTTGGTGGAAAGTTTAGAAAATGAAGACAAGTGATTTTGCTAAGTATCTTCAAAGAATGATTGCTCTTACAGATACTGGACTAACCTTTACAAAGGATCCTTTTGACCGTGAGCGCTACGAAGACTTGCGAAGTCTGTTATCTGAAATGTTGAATCAGGTATCAGACCTTGATGCAGACGAAGTGGCAGAACTCTTGAAACCGACCTCCGCTTATGCGACTCCTTTAATGGACGTCCGTGCTTGGATAGTTGAGGATGAAAAAATTTGTCTGGTTAGGGGACAAGGAGAGAATGATTGGGCTTTGCCAGGTGGCTTTGGTGAAGTCGGCTATTCTCCAACAGAAAATATTCTCAAGGAAATTGAAGAAGAAACCGGTTTTGAAGCTAAAGTAGAAAGACTACTAGCTGTTTTTGATACAAATCGTTTCCAACTACAGAGCAAGCAATATGCAAAGTTTGTTTTTGAATGTAAGCTTCTTGATGGACAATTCCAAAAAAATCAAGAAATTGCTGACCTTCAATTTTTTGCCATTGACCAACTGCCAGCCTTATCTGAAAAACGCATTACCAAGGAGCAAATAGAGATTCTTTGGCAGGTTTATCAAGGTCAGAGGGAGCAATATCTTGATTAAGAAGATGATTATCGTATTTCTAAATTCATTTTTGACAAATAGCATGGTATAATAAAATGCAGGAAAATTTTTAATCATGAGGAAGACTAGATGAATTTATGGGATATTTTCTTTACGACCCAAGCAACAGAACCACCCAAATTTGACCTTTTTTGGTATATCAGTATATTTACACTCTTGGGTTTGACCTTTTATACAGCCTATCGTTATCGTGAAAAGAAGGTTTACCAACGCTTTTACCAAATCTTACAGGCAGTTCAGTTGATTCTACTTTATGGTTGGTATTGGGTCAATCATATGCCGCTGTCAGAAAGTTTACCTTTTTACCATTGCCGTATGGCTATGTTTGTGGTGCTTTTGCTTCCTGGTCAGTCTAAATATAGGCAGTATTTTGCATTACTAGGAACATTTGGGACATTAGCAGCCTTTGTTTATCCAGTGCCAGATGCCTATCCTTTCCCACATATTGCGATTTTATCCTTTATCTTTGGCCACTTAGCTCTCTTGGGGAACTCTCTAGTTTATCTATTGAGACAGTATAACGCGCGATTGCTGGATGTGAAGGGAATTTTTCTCATGACCTTTGCTCTAAATGCCTTAATTTTTGTGGTCAATTTAGTAACAGGTGGAGATTACGGATTCTTGACAAAACCACCATTGGTTGGAGACCATGGCTTAGTAGCTAATTATTTGATTGTTTCTCTGGCCTTGTCAGCAGCGATTACGTTGACAAAGAAAATCTTGGAACTATTTTTAGAACAAGAAGCAGAAAAAATGATTGCAAAGAAAGCTTAGAAATGAGCTTTCTTTTTTCATAAATCTGATTTTTTATAACTTGTTTGGAAAATAAAAAAAGCTGATGAGCGAATGTAAAAAAATGGTAAGTAAATTTAGGAAAAACTAAGCACGATTGGATTTTTTGTGTTATAATATTCTGTGAATAGCTATGCCCTGTTTTAGCTATATTGAATAGAAGTTTGAAACTTGGAAGAGAGAGGATGCGATGTAATGGCTAGAGATGGTTTTTTTACAGGCTTAGATATCGGAACTAATTCGATTAAAGTACTGGTTGCCGAGCTTAGAAATGGTGAACTTAATGTAATTGGTGTAAGTAATGCCAAGAGTAAAGGTGTAAAGGATGGGATTATCGTTGATATTGAAGCAGCAGCAACTGCTATCAAGTCAGCTATTTCCCAAGCAGAAGAGAAAGCTGGCATTTCAATCAAATCAGTGAATGTTGGTTTGCCTGGAAATCTTTTGCAAGTAGAACCAACTCAAGGAATGATTCCAGTTACATCTGATACAAAAGAAATTACAGATCAAGATGTTGAAAATGTTGTTAAATCAGCCTTGACAAAGAGTATGACACCAGATCGTGAAGTCATTACTTTTATTCCTGAAGAATTTATCGTAGATGGTTTCCAAGGTATTCGTGACCCACGTGGCATGATGGGTGTTCGCCTTGAAATGCGTGGCTTACTTTACACAGGTCCACGTACTATTCTTCACAATTTACGTAAGACAGTTGAGCGCTCAGGTGTTCAGGTTGAAAATATTATTATTTCGCCATTGGCTTTGGTTCGTTCAGTCTTGAACGAAGGAGAGCGTGAATTTGGAGCTACTGTGATTGATATGGGAGCAGGTCAAACAACTGTTGCTACAATCCGTAACCAAGAACTCCAGTTTACAAATATTCTTCAAGAAGGTGGAGATTATGTCACAAAAGATATCTCTAAGGTTTTGAAGACTTCACAAAAACTAGCTGAAGGATTGAAATTGAACTATGGTGAAGCCTACCCATCACTTGCTAGCAATGAAACCTTCCAAGTTGAAGTGATTGGTGAAGTAGAACCTGTAGAAGTTACAGAAAGCTACCTAGCAGAGATTATTTCAGCTCGCATTAAACACATTTTTGAACAGATTAAACAAGAGTTGGAAAGAAGACATTTGTTGGATCTTCCAGGTGGAATTGTTCTGATTGGTGGAAATGCTATTTTACCAGGTATTGTAGAGCTTGCACAGGAAGTTTTTGGCGTTGGTGTCAAACTTTACGTTCCAAATCAAGTTGGAATCCGTAACCCTGCCTTCGCTCATGTGATTAGCTTGTCTGAATTTGCTGGTCAATTGACTGAAGTGAATTTGTTAGCGCAACGAGCAGTCAAGGGTGAAGATACTTTGCGTCACCAACCTATTAATTTTGGTGGGATGATTCAACGTGTTACGCAGGTAGCACAACCGACCCCTATTCAACCAGTTCAAAATACTGAGGTAGAGCAATCAGCTTCTACGAACGTAGTTGCTCCGAAAGAAGATAAAGTATCTTCTCAAAATAAACCAAAAATCGCAGATCGTTTCCGTGGCTTAATCGGAAGCATGTTTGATGAATAAAAGAGGAAAAATAAACTATGACATTTTCATTTGATACAGCAGCAGCTCAAGGTGCAGTTATTAAAGTAATCGGTGTTGGTGGAGGTGGTGGTAACGCCATTAACCGCATGGTTGACGAAGGTGTTGCAGGCGTAGAATTTATCGCAGCAAACACAGATGTACAAGCTTTGAGTAGTACAAAAGCTGAGACTGTAATTCAGTTAGGCCCTAAATTGACTCGTGGTTTGGGTGCTGGCGGTCGACCTGAAGTTGGTCAAAAGGCAGCTGAAGAAAGCGAAGAAGCCTTGACTCAAGCTATTACTGGAGCAGATATGGTCTTCATTACTGCAGGTATGGGAGGTGGCTCTGGTACTGGTGCAGCTCCTGTTATTGCCCGCATTGCTAAAGATTTAGGTGCTCTTACAGTTGGTGTTGTAACACGTCCTTTCGGTTTCGAAGGAAGCAAACGTGGTCAGTACGCTGTAGAAGGAATCAATCAACTTCGTGAGCATGTAGATACTCTATTGATTATTTCAAACAACAACTTGCTTGAAATTGTTGATAAGAAAACTCCACTTCTTGAAGCTCTTAGCGAAGCAGATAACGTACTTCGCCAAGGTGTTCAAGGGATTACGGACTTGATTACAAATCCTGGTTTGATTAACCTTGACTTTGCCGATGTGAAAACAGTTATGGCAAAAAAAGGGAATGCCTTAATGGGTATCGGTATCGGTAGTGGAGAAGAACGTGTGGTAGAAGCAGCTCGTAAGGCAATCTACTCACCACTTCTAGAAACAACTATTGACGGTGCTGAGGATGTTATCGTCAACGTTACTGGTGGTCTTGATTTAACCTTGATTGAGGCAGAAGAAGCTTCAGAGATCGTCAACCAAGCAGCTGGTCAAGGAGTGAACATTTGGCTCGGAACATCTATCGATGAAAACATGAAAGATGAAATCCGTGTGACAGTTGTTGCAACTGGTGTTCGTCAAGATCGTGTGGAAAAAGTTGTGGGCCATGCACCAAGACAAGCTGTTCGTCATGAACAAGTAAGTCCTAGTCATGCACACAATCATAACCGTCACTTTGATATGGCTGAAACTGCAGAAATTCCAAGTCCAGCACCTCGCCGTACAGAAACTTCTCAAACTTCAGCATTTGGTGATTGGGACTTGCGTCGTGAGACAATTGTTCGACCAACTGATTCAGTGGTATCACCAGTTGAACGTTTCGAAGCGCCATCTTTACACGATGAGGATGAATTAGACACTCCTCCATTTTTCAAAAATCGTTAAGTAAATGAATTTGAAAGAAAATACAGAACGTGTTTTTCAACAAATAAAAGATGCAAGTCAGCAGTCAGGAAGAGAAGCCAATTCTGTTTCGGTTGTTGCTGTTACAAAATACGTAGACGTACCGACAGCGGAGGCTTTGCTTCCGCTAGGTGTGCATCATATTGGTGAAAATCGTGTGGATAAATTTCTTGAGAAATATGAAGCTTTAAAAGATAGAAATATTACCTGGCATTTGATTGGAACCTTGCAAAGACGCAAGGTCAAAGATGTCATTCAGTATGTTGATTATTTCCACGCTTTGGATTCATTAAAGCTAGCAGAGGAAATTCAAAAAAGAAGTGACCGTGTTGTTAAGTGTTTCTTACAAGTAAATATCTCAAGGGAAGAGAGCAAACATGGTTTTTCAAGGGAAGAACTATTAGAGCTCTTGCCAGAATTGGCTACCTTAGATAAAATTGAATATGTCGGCTTGATGACCATGGCTCCTTTTGAAGCTAGTAGTGATGAGTTGAAAGAAATTTTTAAAGCTACGCAGGATTTTCAACTAGAAATTAGAGAAAAACAAATTCCCAATATGCCAATGACGGACTTGAGTATGGGTATGAGTCGTGACTACAAGGAAGCGATTGAATTTGGCTCAACATTTGTCAGAATTGGTACAGCATTTTTTAAATAGGAAAGAAATATGTCTTTAAAGGATAGATTTGATAAATTTATAGATTATTTTACAGAAGATGGAGAAGATGTTGGTACTACTTATCAGTCTAAAGCTGAAGAGCCGATTGTGACTCCAGTCCCTTCTGTTCAAGAATTGCCTCAACAAGCTGGTAGCACGCCATCTAAAGATAAAAACATTACTCGTCTTCATGCCCGTCAGCAAGAGTTGGCTATGCAAAGTCAACGTTCTACTGATAAGGTGACAATTGATGTTCGTTATCCACGTAAATACGAAGATGCCACAGATATTGTTGATTTATTAGCTGGTAACGAAAGTATTTTGATTGATTTCCAATATATGACAGAAGTTCAAGCTCGTCGTTGTTTGGACTATCTGGATGGGGCGCGCCACGTTTTAGCTGGTAATATGAAAAAGGTAGCATCTACTATGTACCTGCTGACACCAGTTGATGTTGTCGTCAATATTGAAGACATCAAAATTCCAGATGAATCACAAAATGGTGAATTTGGCTTTGATATGAAACGTACGAGAGTGAGATAATGATCTTTCTCATTCGTTTTATTCAAAATGCAGTGGATATCTATTCACTGATTTTAATCGTGTTTGCTCTGATGTCTTGGTTTCCCAATGCTTATGAATCACGTCTTGGACGCTTGATTATTAGTTTAGTGAAACCGATAGTAGCTCCCTTGCAACGTTTACCCCTCCAGATTGCAGGTCTTGACTTGTCTGTCTGGATTGCGGTATTACTAGTTCACTTCCTAGGGGAACAGTTGATTCGACTTTTAGTGATCTTTCTATGAACAAGATGATTTATCAACACTTTTCTAAGAATGATTCGTCTTTTATTGATAAGGGATTAGAATGGATAAAAAAGGTAGAAGATTCTTATTCTCCTTTTTTAACACCTTTTGTAAATCCCCATCAAGAAAAGATTTTAAAGGTTCTAGCATCAACGCACGGCATCTCCTACATGAGCAGTCGGCAGTTTCTTGAAACTGAATACGTTCGGGTTCTCCTGTATCCTGATTATTTTGAGCCAGAATTCTCTGATTTTGAACTTTCCTTGCAAGAAATTGTCTACCCTAATAAGTTTGAACGCTTAACGCATGCAAAAATATTAGGGACTGTTTTAAATCAGCTAGGAATTGATAGGAAGCTATTTGGTGATATCTTAGTCAACGAAGAGAGAGCACAGATTATCATTAATCGACAGTTTATGCTCCTTTTTCAAGACGGCATTACGAAAATTGCTCGTTTACCGGTTCGTCTAGAAGAACGGGATTTTACTGAGAAAATTGCTACAGTAGAAGATTATCAAGAATTAGATATCTGTATCGCTAGTTCAAGATTAGATGTTTTTCTAGCAGGTGTCTTCAAGCTGTCTAGAAATCAGGCAAGTCAGTTCATTGAAAAACAGGCAGTCCAAGTAAATTACCATTTAGTTGAAAAATCAGATTATACAGTTCAAGTTGGTGATTTGATTAGTGTTAGGAAATTTGGTCGATTGAAACTTGTTAGAGATAATGGGCAAACAAAAAAAGATAAAAAGAAATTAACGGTCCAATTATTATTAAGTAAGTGAGGAATAATATGCCAATTACATCATTAGAAATTAAAGATAAAACCTTTGGTACAAGATTTAGAGGTTTTGATCCAGAAGAAGTTGAAGAATTTCTTGAAATTGTTGTTCGTGATTATGAAGATTTGGTTCGCTCTAATCATGATAAGGATTTACATATTAAGAGTTTGGAAGAGCGTTTGTCTTACTTTGATGAGATGAAAGATTCTTTGAGTCAATCAGTATTGATTGCTCAAGATACGGCAGAGCGTGTAAAACAAGCTGCTCAAGATCGTTCTAATAATATTATCCAACAGGCAGAACAAGATTCACAGCGTTTGCTTGAAGAAGCAAAATATAAGGCTAATGAGATCTTGCGTCAAGCTACTGATAATGCTAAGAAAGTTGCTGTTGAGACTGAAGAATTGAAGAACAAGAGCCGTGTCTTCCACCAACGTCTCAAATCTACAATTGAGAGTCAGTTAGCAATTGTTGAATCATCAGATTGGGAAGATATTCTGCGCCCAACAGCAACTTATCTTCAGACAAGTGATGAAGCATTTAAAGAAGTTGTTGGTGAAGTTCTTGGTGAGTCAGTATATTCACAGCCAGAAGAAGAACCAATCGATATGACTCGTCAATTTACACCTGAAGAAATGGCTGAGTTACAAGCTCGAATTGAGGCTGGTAATAGAGAATTAGCTGAATTTGAAGCTCAACAACATCATTATGTGGAAGAACATTTAGAGCCAGTTGAAGTCGAAGGCCCTTCATCGAATGAGGAAGATACAAATAAAGAATCTGTCCTTATCTTATAATGAATAGTGATATGTGAGAACAATATCTTATCTTTATATTTTCAGCGAGCAGGAGATGGTGTGAGTCCTGTAATCCCTAATGATAAGATTATCCTCTCAAAAACTCAAGTCTGAAGCTAGTAAGATTTGACGTTCCCCACGTTACGGGAAAAGAGGGAGAAAGACTAGATCTTTTTCCGAACAAAGGTGGTACCACGATTTTCGTCCTTTTTGGAAGTCGTGGTTTTAAATTTGTTATTATTTATAAAGGAGATACCATGAAACTCAAAGATACCCTTAACCTTGGGAAAACAGCTTTCCCAATGCGTGCAGGACTTCCTACCAAAGAGCCAGTTTGGCAAAAGGAATGGGAAGATGCAAAACTTTACCAACGTCGTCAAGAATTGAATCAAGGAAAACCTCATTTCACCTTGCATGATGGCCCTCCATACGCGAACGGAAATATTCACGTTGGACACGCTATGAACAAGATTTCAAAAGATATCATTGTTCGCTCAAAATCAATGTCAGGTTTTTACGCACCATTTATCCCCGGTTGGGATACTCATGGTCTGCCAATTGAGCAAGTTTTGGCAAAACAAGGTGTTAAACGTAAAGAAATGGACTTGGTTGAGTACTTGAAACTTTGCCGTGAGTACGCTCTTTCTCAAGTTTATAAACAACGTGATGATTTCAAGCGCTTGGGGATGTCAGGTGACTGGGAAAATTTATATGTGACTTTAACTCCAGACTATGAAGCAGCCCAAATCCGTGTATTTGGTGAGATGGCTAATAAAGGCTATATCTACCGTGGTGCAAAACCAGTTTATTGGTCATGGTCATCTGAGTCAGCCCTTGCTGAAGCGGAGATTGAATACCATGATTTGGTTTCGACTTCACTTTATTATGCCAATAAGGTAAAAGATGGCAAAGGTGTTCTAGATACAGATACTTATATCGTTGTTTGGACAACTACTCCATTTACTATCACAGCTTCTCGTGGTTTGACTGTTGGAGCGGATATTGATTACGTCTTGGTTCAACCTGCTGGTGAAGTTCGCAAGTTTGTGGTTGCTGCAGAATTATTGACTAGCTTGTCTGAGAAATTTGGCTGGGCTGATGTTCAAGTTTTGGCAACTTACCGTGGTCAAGAATTGAACCACATCGTAACAGAACACCCATGGGATACAGCAGTAGATGAGTTGGTGATCCTTGGTGACCACGTTACAACTGACTCTGGTACAGGTATTGTCCATACAGCCCCTGGTTTTGGTGAGGACGACTACAATGTTGGTATTGCTAATGGTCTTGAAGTCGCAGTGACTGTTGACGAACGTGGTATCATGATGAAGAATGCTGGTCCTGAGTTTGAAGGTCAATTCTATGAAAAGGTAGTTCCAACTGTTATTGAAAAACTTGGTAACCTCCTTCTTGCCCAAGAAGAAATCTCTCACTCCTACCCATTTGACTGGCGTACCAAGAAACCAATTATCTGGCGTGCAGTACCACAGTGGTTCGCCTCTGTTTCAAAATTCCGCCAAGAAATCTTGGATGCTATTGATAAAGTTAAATTCCATACAGAGTGGGGTAAAGTACGTCTATATAATATGATTCGTGACCGTGGTGACTGGGTTATCTCTCGTCAACGTGCTTGGGGTGTTCCACTTCCAATCTTCTATGCAGAAGACGGTACAGCTATCATGACAGCTGAGACTATTGAACATGTGGCTCAACTCTTTGAAGTACATGGTTCAAGCATTTGGTGGGAACGTGATGCCAAAGACCTCTTGCCAGAAGGATTTACTCATCCAGGTTCACCAAATGGCGAGTTCAAAAAAGAAACTGATATCATGGACGTTTGGTTTGACTCAGGTTCATCATGGAATGGTGTTTTGGTAAATCGTCCAAATCTGACTTATCCAGCTGACCTTTACCTTGAAGGTTCTGACCAATATCGTGGTTGGTTCAACTCATCACTTATCACATCTGTTGCCAACCATGGCGTAGCACCTTACAAACAAATCTTGTCACAAGGTTTTACCCTTGATGGTAAAGGTGAGAAGATGTCTAAATCTCTTGGAAATACCATTGCTCCAAGTGATGTTGAAAAACAATTTGGTGCAGAAATCTTACGTCTTTGGGTAACAAGTGTAGACTCAAGCAACGACGTGCGTATCTCTATGGATATCTTGAGCCAAGTCTCTGAAACTTACCGTAAGATCCGTAACACTCTTCGTTTCTTGATTGCCAATACATCTGATTTTAACCCAGCTCAAGATTCAGTAGCTTACGATGAACTTCGTTCAGTTGATAAGTACATGACCATTCGCTTTAACCAGCTTGTCAAGACCATTCGTGATGCTTACGCAAACTTTGAATTCTTGACAATCTACAAGGCCTTGGTGAACTTTATCAACGTTGACTTGTCAGCCTTCTACCTTGATTTTGCTAAAGATGTTGTTTACATCGAAGGTGCCAAATCATTGGAACGCCGTCAAATGCAGACTGTTTTCTATGACATTCTTGTCAAAATCACCAAACTCTTGACACCAATCCTTCCTCACACAGCAGAGGAAATCTGGTCATATCTTGAGTTTGAAGCTGAAGACTTCGTTCAATTGTCAGAATTGCCAGAAGCAGAAACTTTTGCTAATCAAGAAGAAATCTTGGATACATGGGCTGCCTTCATGGACTTCCGTGGACAAGCTCAAAAAGCCTTGGAAGAAGCGCGTAATGCAAAAGTTATCGGTAAATCACTTGAAGCACACTTGATAGTTTATCCAAATGAAGTTGTGAAAACTCTACTTGAAGCAGTAAACAGCAATGTAGCTCAACTTTTGATTGTGTCTGAATTGACCATCGCAGAAGGACCAGCTCCAGAAGCTGCCGTTAGCTTCGAAGATGTAGCCTTCACAGTTGAACGTGCTGCAGGTGAAGTATGTGACCGTTGCCGTCGTATCGACCCAACAACAGCAGAGCGCAGCTACCACGCAGTCATTTGTGACCACTGTGCAAGCATCGTAGAAGAAAACTTTGCGGAAGCAGTCGCAGAAGGATTTGAAGAGAAATAGGGTTAAAAAGTCTAGGGAAAACTCAATTTGAGAAGAAAAGACAACTAATCTTATAGTCTATAAAACGCATTGTATCAAGTTTTTGAACATATGATATGATGCGTTTTTTATCATGTTAAAAACTTTTTTGTACTGCTCTTGTTTCAATCAACTCTACACCGTTATATATTGTGGAAATTCAAAAAGCTCATGAATCATCTGGAAATCAGATTTCATGAGCTTTTATTGTAATTCTAAATAGATTCATTAATCAAGAGTTTAAGATTTAATAGGAGCTGCTCTAAAGTTAGGACTGTTTTCTCATGGTGATCTAGCTGGTAGAGATTTTGAAAATAGTTTTGGATATTGTCTTCAAAATGTTGAGGTAGATGAGAGCAATTATTTTTTGCGTACTGGAGCATGCGTTTTTCTCCTGGGTGGAGCTGCTCATTGAAGGCAAAGAGTAAATCGAAATAAGAAGCGAAAAACTCGCTACTGCGGTGGTTGATGCTGAGTAAGTCTTTGCGTTTGAGGGCTTTTTTGATTTGTCTTGAAAAAGCTGGCATAGCTTGGTCGAGAAGTAGGAATTGCTTGTTGATGATATTCTTTTTCAGCTCAGCTGGATAAGGAAGATTATACTTTTTCTGGAGGGCAGCATAGTGACCATCTCGATCGTAGAGAATCTTACTGTTGAGCAGATTGTACCACATACAAGTAGTGTAAGAATTCTGGGCTTGGTGCTCTAAAACTACGACCTGTAAATCTTTGTCAAATTCGTCTAGAGAGCGGTAAATCAGCTCAATCTCGATGCCATTATTGAGAATACAATCATCCTCTAATTCCCAAAATTGATTGCCGATTTCCATGTAGGAGCAGTATTTACTGAGAATTTCTTTTCGGATGTCTGGCGAGAGGGGAGCACTGAGATAGACATATACATCATAGTCAGAGTCTTTGTCAAAATCTTGTCCAGCTCGTGATCCTCCTAGAGCTAGTGCCTCTACTTGCTCCAGTTGAGTCAATTCTTTAAAGAGATGTTGTGGCATAATATTAACCTTCTTTATTTTTTGACATCATTCTAACAAAAAGTAAGGAGACTAGCAAGAGTGAAATGGAAATTTCTTACTACATATTTACTGATATTTGTTCAAAGCAACCCTACTGCCAAACAGCTAAATTTCCAAACTAAGTTCCACCGCTAATTCAATATGTTTTGTTATAGTGGACCGCATTTCTAACTCAATCGTCTTACACTTAATTCCACCATAAAATCCGTTTTAGACTAATTTCCACTTTGACCAACCAAGTGGAAGTTACTTTGAGAAATTACTACTGCTCAAATGAATTGAAGAATGCTGGTACTATTTTGGGACAAGTTAGAGAATTTATAGTATAATGATGGTTGTAGATTAAATATATCAAAATATATATAGAAGTATTTTTGTTTCTTGTAAGTTTATCATAGTGAGGAAGCAAAATGCTTCTTCTATTTTGAAATGGATAAAATAATAGAGAGGATATAGAATGAAAAAGTTTTTTGGAGAGAAGCAGCATCGTTTTTCCTTACGAAAGTTGGCGATTGGTCTTGTGTCTGCTTCAATTTCGAGCTTATTTTTTGTGTCCATTGCTAGTAGTGGGACCGTATTTGCTCAAGAAAATGTATCTATTCACTATAAATATGTGACAGATACAGAGTTAAGTAAGCAAGAGAAGGACTTGATTGTAAAGGATATTCCTAAAGTGGCTGAAGAGAGTGAGAGTACCTATTATCTAGTCTACCGTATGGATGAGAAAGCCCAACTAGGTCAGTTGCCTCATACCGGTGAGCACAGTAATCTGGTTACCGTCCTTTCGGGTGGAGCCCTCGCTTCGATTGGACTCCTTATTTTTGCTGTTTCGAGAAAGAAAGGCAATAAGAAAGCATTGTTGAAGGTTGTTTTGATAACAGGCGTGGGGAGCGGTTTGGTCTCTTCGGTTCAGGCTATTGAAAATCAGCTTTTGCTACAATACAATCAGGAATACCAATTATCCCAAGGAGATAGTCTGCCTTTGCCACGCGCCTTATCGGGTTATACCTACCTAGGCTATATTAAGCAAGACAAAGAGCTTAATCAGCAAGAAACTGCTACTAGGGATCAGAAACTAGACTATACGGTTCAACCTCATTTTCAGACCAATAATGATGGACAAAAGTCAGGAGATGAGCAGAAAGCTCAGTCTCCAACAAGCCCTGCTGAGAAGCCAATCCCTTCTCAAGATTTATCCAATCCAAAACCGTCTGGTATTGCTAGTGTGGATCCTCAGGACGAAGTCTTGGCTGGTCGTGTGAACAAACCAGAGCTCCTATACAAAGAACAAGAGATTGAAACCAAACTAGACTTTGCTGAAGTGGTTCAAGAAAATCCAGAACTAGCAGAGGGAACCATCCATGTCAAACAAGAAGGTCGTGCTGGGAAGAAGATTGAACTTGTTCGCATTTTCACTGTTGATAACCAAGAAATTTCCCGAGAAGTTCTCTCAACTAAAGTAGAAGAAGCCTTGCCACGTGTAGTAGAAAAGGGAACAAAGAAGGCAGTCGCTCCGAGTGAAACACCATTCTCTGCAAGAAAAGGAGAGCCAGAGTCTCAGGCTTCCTTGCCAGAATATAGAGGTGAGCAATCGGGAGCTATTGTAGCCCCAGAGACAGCTGAAAAATCAGAATATAGAGGAACTCAGTCCGGAGCAGTCGTCGAACCCGAGAAAGTAGATTCGCAACCTGAGTATCAGGGAACTCAGTCCGGTGCTATTGTCGAACCTGAGACTCAGCCTTCTTTACCAGAATATAAAGGCGAGCAGTCTGGAGCAATCGTAGATCCTGAACAGTTGCCACCAACACCAGAGTATACAGGAAGTCAATCGGGAGCTATTGTCGAACCTGAGACTCAGCCTTCTTTGCCAGAATATAAAGGTGAGCAATCAGGAGCTGTTGTAGCCCCAGAGACAGCTGAAAAACTAGCCTATACAGGCACCCAAGCAGGAGCAGTCGTTGAACCCGAGCAAGTCGCTCCATCACCTGAGTATCAGGGAACCCAAGCTGGTGCTATCGTCGAACCGGAAAAAGTTGATCCAGAGGTTGGGGGTGTCCAGTCAGGGGCTTTGGTGGAACCAGAAACGACTGACAAACTAGCCTATACAGGCGAGCAGTCTGGAGCAATCGTAGATCCTGAACAGGTGCTACCAACACCAGAGTATACAGGAACTCAATCGGGAGCGATTGTAGCCCCAGAGACAGCCGACAAACCAGAATATAAAGGTGAGCAATCAGGAGCTGTTGTAGCCCCTGAGACGGCCGACAAACCAGAATATACAGGCACCCAATCGGGAGCCATCGTCGAACCAGAGACCCATGCTTCCTTACCAGAATATAAAGGTGAGCAATCAGGAGCTGTTGTAGCCCCTGAGACAGCCGACAAACCAGAATATACAGGCATCCAATCTGGAGCAATAGTCGGACCAGAACAGGCACCATCGAAACCATCTTATACAGGCACCCAATCGGGAGCAATAGTTGAACCCGAACAAGTTGCCCCTCTTCCAGAATATACTGGCAATATTGAGCAAGTAAAACCGGAAACTCCATCTGAAAAACCACAAGAAAAAGATCCAGAAAAAACACTTGAATTAAGAAATGTTTCGGATCTGGAGTTGTATAGTCAGACCAATGGTACTTACAAACAACATGTTTCTTTAGACAGTGTTCCAAGTAATATAGACACTTATTTTGTTAAGGTAAAATCGTCGTCATTCAAAGATGTCTATCTACCTGTCGCTTCAATAACTGCAGAAATAAAAAATGGACAATCCGTTTATAAAATCATAGCCAAAGCTGAGAAACTCCAGCAAGAGCTAGAGAATAAATATGTCGATAATTTCACCTTCTATCTCGCAAAAAAGGCCACAGAAGAAACAACAACCTTCACTTCCTTTAGCAACCTGGTTAAAGCTATCAACAAGAATCTCTCTGGGACCTATCATTTAGCGGCCAGCTTGAATGCTAACGAAGTGGATTTGGGACCTGATGACAGATCTTACATCAGGGGCACCTTTACTGGTCAGTTGATTGGTGAAAAAGATGGTAAGCGGTATGCTATTTACAATTTGAAAAAGCCTCTTTTTGAAAGCTTGAGAGGGGCCACAGTAGAAAAGTTAAGCCTAAAAAATGTCTCTATTTCAGGTAAAGATGATATCGGTTCACTGGCCAATGAAGCTACGGATAACACAAAGATTAAGCAAGTTCATGTCGATGGTGTTCTGGCTGGGGAACGTGGTATCGGTGGTTTGTTGGCTAAGGCAGACCAATCAAGCATCACAGAGAGCAGCTTTAAGGGAAGAATTGTTAATACCTACGAAACGACTGCGGCATACAATATTGGTGGTCTGGTCGGTCATTTGACAGGAGGCAGAGCTTCACTGACTAAGTCAAAAGCGACAGTAGCCATTTCCTCCAACACGAATAGTTCAGATCAGACTGTTGGTGGGCTAGCAGGTCTAGTAGACCAAGATGCGTATATACAGGATAGCTATGCTGAAGGTGATATCAACAATGTCAAGCACTTTGGTAGAGTTGCGGGTGTGGCTGGATATTTGTGGGATCGAAAGACGAATGAGGAACAGCATGCAGGAAGATTGACCAATGTACTAAGTGATGTCAATGTAACCAACGGGAATGCTATTACCGGTTACCACTATAATGAAATGAAGGTGGCTAATACATTCAGCAACAAAGCTAATAGAGTCTACAATGTCACCTTGGTCAGGGAAGAAGTCGTCAGCAAGGAATCATTTGTAGAAAGAGGAACAATTTTAGATGCTTCTGAAGTGACTAATAAAAAAGCAGAAATCAATCCTCTCACCCCTCCAACAGTGGAGCCCCTTTCAACAAGTGGTAGTAAAGAAAGTGATTTTTCTAAGGTGAAGCATTATCAAGCTCAGCGTGCCTTGGCTTATAAAAATATTGAAAAATTGCTACCTTTCTACAACAAGGCAACCATCGTCAAATACGGAAACCTAGTTAACGAGAACAGTCTTTTATATCAAAAAGAACTCTTGTCAGCAGTCATGATGAAGGATGACCAAGTCATCACAGATATTGTTTCCAACAAACAGACTGCAAACAAACTCTTGCTCCATTACCAGGATCATTTCTCTGAAACATTCCAGCTCAAGTACCAGACTGATTTTGCTAAGTTAGCAGAATATAGTCTAGGAGATACGGGGCTTCTCTATACGCCAAACCAATTCTTGTATAATCAAGAAACGATTATCCGGCAAGTCTTACCAGAATTGAAGAAGGTAAATTATCATTCAGACACTATTAGAAACACACTTGGTATTTCACCAAAAGTGAAGCAAACCGAGCTCTATCTAGAAGAGCAGTTTGCTAAAACGAAAGAGCATCTAGAAGAAAGTCTGAGAAAACTCTTGTCAGCGGATGCTGGTTTAGTGGAAAACAATCAAGTAATGACAGGTTACATCGTAAATAAAATCAAGCGCAACAAGGAAGCCTTGCTTCTTGGTATGAGCTACTTGGAGCGTTGGTATAACTTTAGCTATGGTCAGGTTAATATTAAAGACTTGGTCTTGTATCACCTTGATTTCTTTGGCAAAGGAAATGCATCTCCGTTAGATACTTTGATTGAGTTAGGGAAATCAGGATATAATAATCTGCTTGCTAAGAACAACGTTGATACTTATGGTATCAGTCTTGCCAGCCATCATGGAACGACAGATTTGTTTAGCACGCTAGAAAATTACCGAAAAGTCTTTTTACCAAACACTAGCAACAATGACTGGTTTAAAAAACAGACCAAAGCTTTCATTGTCGAAGAAAAATCCACTATTGCAGAGGTCAAAGCCAAGCAAGAGCAAGCAGGGACTAAGTATTCTATTGGTGTTTATGACCGAATTACTAGTAGTACTTGGAAATACCGCAATATGGTCTTGCCTCTCCTTACTTTGCCAGAAAGATCTGTATTTGTCATCTCAACCTTGTCTAGCCTAGGATTTGGCGCTTACGATCGCTACCGCAACAGTGACTATAAGGCTGGAGATGAACTCAATAAGTTTGTTGAAGAGAATGCGCGTGAAACAGCCAAGCGTCAGCGAGATCACTACGATTATTGGTATCGTATTTTAGATAATCAGGGACGTGAAAAACTCTATCGTACGATCCTGCTTTATGATGCCTATAAGTTTGGTGATGATCATACTGAAGGAAAGGCTTCAACAATCGCAAACTTTGAGAATTCAAATCCTGCAATGCAACATTTCTTTGGACCAGTTGGTAACAAGGTGGTTCATAATCATCACGGTGCATACGCAACAGGAGATGGTGTCTATTATATGTCTTACCGTATGTTGGATAAGGATGGCGCTATTACGTATACCCATGAAATGACCCATGATTCAGATCAGGATATCTATCTTGGTGGCTATGGTAGAAGAAGTGGTCTTGGTCCTGAGTTCTTTGCTAAAGGCTTATTACAAGCGCCAGACCATCCAAATGATGCGACCATTACTATTAACTCAATCTTGAAACATTCAAAATCAGATAGCTTAGAAGGATCCCGTCTACAAGTCTTAGATCCGACGGAACGATTCAAAGATGCAGCCGATCTCCAGAAATACGCTCATAATATGTTTGACCTCATCTATCTGTTGGAATATCTTGAAGGGCAATCTATTGTTAAGAAACTGAATGTATCCCAGAAAATGGAAGCTCTTAGAAAAATTGAGAACAAGTATGTGAAAGATTCAGCAGACGGAAATGAGGTTTATGCCACTAACGTAGTCAAAGAATTGACAGAAGAAGAGGCTAGAAACCTAACTAACTTTGATAGTTTGATTGACCACAACATCTTATCAGCTCGTGAGTATCAGACTGGCACTTATGAGAGAAATGGCTATTTTACGATTAAACTCTTTGCACCAATCTTTTCAGCATTGAGCAGTGAGAAAGGCACGCCAGGGGACCTTATGGGACGTCGGATCGCTTACGAACTTCTGGCTGCCAAAGGCTTTAAAGATGGTATGGTCCCATATATTTCCAACCAATATGAAGAAATTGCTAAACAAAATGGTCAAACAATCAACCTCTACGGTAAAAAGCAAGGATTAGTGACAGATAAGCTTGTTTTAGAAAAGCTATTTGGTGGTCAGTATTCATCTTGGGCAGCCTTCAAAAAAGCTATGTATCAAGAGCGCGTTGCTCAGTTTGATCATTTGACTAAAGTTACTTTTAAAGATCCGACGCAATCATGGATGAGCAATGCCACGAAAACCATTCAAAGAGTAAAAGAATTGCAAGAACTCATGGACCAAGCTGTTTTACAGGATGCGGAAGGTACGCGTTGGAGTGACTATAACCCAGAAACTGACAGTGCTGTCCATAAACTTAAGAGAGCAGTCTTTAAAGCCTACCTAGACCAAACAAATGATTTTAGAACCTCTATTTTTGCAAATAAAAAGTAATGAATTATAGAAGTTCCTAATCAGGCTGAGAGGACTTTACTTTCTGACTGTCAGAACTTGTCGATTTTAACTAGCTTTTTTGTGAAAAATTGTGTAAAATAGAATAGATAAACGAGGGAAAACCTCGGAAAATTTAAAGGAGAATCCATCTAATGGTAAAATTGGTTTTTGCTCGCCACGGTGAGTCTGAATGGAACAAAGCTAACCTTTTCACTGGTTGGGCTGATGTTGATTTGTCTGAAAAAGGTACACAACAAGCGATTGACGCTGGTAAATTGATCAAAGAAGCTGGTATCGAATTTGACCAAGCTTACACTTCAGTATTGAAACGTGCTATCAAAACAACTAACTTGGCTCTTGAAGCTTCTGACCAATTGTGGGTTCCAGTTGAAAAATCATGGCGTTTGAACGAACGTCACTATGGTGGTTTGACTGGTAAAAACAAAGCTGAAGCTGCTGAACAATTTGGTGATGAGCAAGTTCACATCTGGCGTCGTTCATACGATGTATTGCCTCCAAACATGGATCGTGATGATGAGCATTCAGCTCACACTGACCGTCGTTACGCTTCACTTGACGATTCAGTTATTCCAGATGCTGAAAACTTGAAAGTGACTTTGGAACGTGCCCTACCATTCTGGGAAGATAAAATCGCTCCAGCTCTTAAAGATGGTAAAAACGTATTCGTAGGAGCTCACGGTAACTCAATCCGTGCCCTTGTAAAACACATCAAAGGTTTGTCAGATGACGAGATCATGGACGTGGAAATCCCTAACTTCCCACCATTGGTATTCGAATTCGATGAAAAATTGAACGTAGTTTCTGAATACTACCTTGGAAAATAATTTGTAAAAAGAAAGCCTAGGAATACCTAGGTTTTTCTTTTTATTCTAGTATCCAACTCTTCGAAAAAGCGTTATAATGATAGTAAAGAGTGACTTGTTTGTAAGAAAGAGAGAAGGACGATGGCTTATATTGAGATGAAACACAGCTACAAGCGTTACCGAGTTGGGGATACGGAGATTGTGGCTAATTGTGATGTGAATTTTGAAATTGAAAAGGGGGAGCTGGTTATTATCCTTGGTGCTTCTGGTGCTGGAAAATCAACCGTTCTCAATCTCCTAGGAGGTATGGATACCAATGATGAGGGGGAGATTTGGATTGATGGTGCCAATATTGCCAACTATAGTTCGCACCAACGAACAAACTATCGTCGTGAAGATGTAGGTTTTGTTTTCCAGTTTTACAATCTAGTTTCCAATCTGACAGCTAAGGAAAATGTGGAGTTGGCTTCAGAAATTGTGACAGATGCCTTGAATCCTGAACAGGTCTTGACAGATGTAGGTCTGGCTCATCGTCTCAATAACTTTCCAGCCCAGCTTTCTGGAGGGGAGCAACAGCGAGTCTCCATTGCACGCGCAGTAGCCAAAAATCCTAAAATTCTCCTTTGTGATGAACCAACTGGAGCCTTGGATTATCAGACAGGCAAGCAAGTCTTGAAGATTCTCCAAGACATGTCTCGTCAAAAGGGAGCGACGGTAATCATCGTGACTCACAATAGCTCGCTAGCTCCTATCGCAGATCGGGTGATTCACATGCGTGATGCCACTGTTATGAGAGTAACAATCAATGAGCATCCACAGGCTATCGATACATTGGAGTATTAGCATGAAAAAAACATACCGAAAAGACTTGCTCCAGTCGGTGACTGCTTCTAAGGGACGCTTTTTATCTATCTTGACCTTGATGATGCTGGGTTCTTTAGCCCTAGTAGGTCTCAAAGTGGCCAGCCCAAACATGGAACGTACGGCAGAAGATTATCTTCGTAAAGCAAATACCTTGGATCTGGCCGTGATAGCTGATTATGGCTTGGATAAAAAGGATCAAGACGAACTAAAGACCCTTCAAGGAGCAAGTGTTGAGTTTGGCTATATGGCAGACCTAACCGTTGAAAATAGTGAAGAAGCGGTTCGACTTTATTCCAAGCCGGAGGGAATTTCAACCTTCCAAGTGACAGAAGGGCGACTGCCAGAGGCTGATGGGGAAATTGCCTTGGCTGATTTCTGGAAAGACAGCTATCAGACTGGGCAGACTATCACCTTTAGCAAGACAGAAGAAGGAAAGCCCGTCATAAAATCCCAATCTTTCATCATTATTGGATTTGTTCAGTCGGGTGAAATCCTTTCTAAAGAAGATTTAGGAGGAGCTAGTAGTGGAAATGGAAGCTTGGCTGGCTATGGAGTGATTTTACCCAGTCAGTTTGATTCAGATGTGTATAGCATTGCGCGTGTGCGCTATGACGATTTAAAAAATTTGGATGCCTTTTCATCAGACTATAGAAGCAAACGAGATCAACATCAGGAAGCATTGCAAGACTTGCTAGCTGATAATGGTCAAAAACGATTAGAAAGTATCAAAACAAATGGGCAAAAGAGCTTGGAAGATGGAAAAGAACAGCTCCAAACAGCTGAAAGTAACCTTCAAAAAGGCAAGAGTCAGTTAGAACAGGCTGAAAGTCGATTGAAAACTCAAGAAGAACAAGTGACCGCTTTGCCTGAGCCTCAAAAGAGTCAAGCCAAGGAGCAATTGACAAAAGCTAAGGAAGAATTGGCTACAGAAAAAGAAAAAATGGCTCAGACAGAGAGTAATCTAGCCAAGGAAAAAGAGAAGCTTGAACAACGCCAGAAAGAGCTTGATGAACTGACAGAGCCTACTTACCATGTATATAACCGCCAAACCATGCCAGGCGGTCAAGGCTATCTCATGTACAGTAACGCTTCAGCAAGTATTCGTTCTGTCGGGAATATCTTTCCCGTGGTGCTTTTTATGGTTGCTGCAATGGTAACCTTTACAACTATGACTCGCTTTGTGGATGAAGAGCGCACCAATGCTGGTATTTTCAAGGCTCTAGGTTACCAGAATAAAGATATTGTTGCCAAGTTTGTCCTCTATGGTTTTCTTGCAGGAACTGTGGGAACTGTTTTAGGAACGCTTCTAGGACATTATCTCCTTGCAGGCGTGATTTCGGATGTTATAACAGCTGGAATGGTCGTTGGGAAAAGTCAGGAGTATTTCTACTGGTCTTATAGCCTTCTTGCCCTGGCCTTAAGTTGGGTGTCCAGTGTCTTGCCAGCTTATCTAGTGGCACGGAGGGAACTACACGATGAAGCAGCCCAACTCTTACTTCCTAAACCTCCCGTTAAGGGATCAAAGATTTTGCTGGAACGCCTGAGCTTTATTTGGAGTCGTTTGAGCTTCACTCATAAGGTTACGGCGCGAAATATTTTCCGTTATAAGCAACGGATGTTGATGACCATTTTTGGAGTTGCGGGTTCGGTTGCTCTCCTATTTGCAGGTCTTGGCATTCAGTCTTCTGTGGGAGGAGTTGTCGATCGTCAATTTGAACAAATCCAGCAATACCAGATGATTGTAGCGGAAAAGAGCAGTGCAACGGAGCAAGAAAAAGCAGACCTAGAAAGTGCCTTGCAATTTGAGCCTATCCATGCTTACCAAAAAATCTACTCTAAATCCATTGAAAAAGATTTCAAAGGAAAAGCAGGACTTCAGACTATCACCATAATGGTCACAAGCAGAGAAAATTTCAAACCCTTTATCGCATTAGAGGAAAATGGCCAAGAGATGCAGGTCACAGATGGAGCAGTCGTAAGTCAAAAACTAGCTCAACTAGCAGATGTTACGGTTGGAGACAAGCTGGAGCTTGATGGGAAAGAAATCAAGGTATCGGCTATTTCTGAAAACTATGTTGGACACTTTGTTTATCTCAACCGAGCGACATACGAACAAGTCTACGGTACCAGTCCACAAGACAATACCTACCTAGTAAAATTAAAAGAGCCAACACCATTAAATACGGAGAAAGAAGCTGCGGCCTTTATGAAAAAAACTGCTGTTTCTGGGGTGGTTCAAAATGCAACGGCTATCCACCTCTTTGAATCTGTAGCCAATTCTCTCAATAAAACCATGGCAATCCTTATCCTTGTTTCCGTCTTGCTAGCCATTGTCATTCTTTACAATCTCACCAATATCAATGTGGCAGAACGTATCCGTGAACTTTCGACCATCAAGGTTCTCGGTTTCCATAATAAAGAAGTGACCCTCTATATCTACCGCGAGACCATGGTGCTGTCCTTTGTGGGGATTGTTCTCGGTTTGGTAGCCGGCTACTATTTACATCAATTTTTGATTCAAATGATCTCACCTGCCACCATACTTTTTTATCCACGAGTCAGCTGGGAAGTCTATGCTCTTCCAATCGTCGCAGTGACTGTAATCTTAGCCTTACTGGGCCTCTTTGTCAATCATCACTTGAGAAAGGTAGATATGCTTGAAGCCCTGAAATCAGTAGAGTAAGTCAATTTTTTAAAAAGTAAATCTGTTGACAAAGTCTCTGCTTCTTGGTAGAATAAGAACTGTCGTAAAGACAAATAACTTCTTCTTGGTTACAGGCATGCCAACCTGTCACTCGGATGAAGCCAAATAAAAAGGAGAAACATCATGGCAATCTCAAAAGAGAAAAAAAATGAAATCATCGCACAATATGCACGTCACGAAGGTGATACAGGTTCAGTAGAGGTTCAAGTTGCTGTCCTTACTTGGGAAATCAACCACCTTAATGAACACATCAAACAACACAAAAAAGACCACGCTACTTACCGTGGATTGATGAAAAAAATCGGTCGCCGTCGTAACTTACTTGCATACTTGCGTAAAAACGATGTTAACCGTTACCGTGAGTTGATCAACTCTCTAGGACTTCGTCGTTAATCTTGCGTCTAAACCGTTTCTATACTTCGTTGGCTTCGGCTCGATGTACCATTAGTACAACCTTCGCCTCGTCGCCTAGTCTATAAACGGTTTATACAGCAAGACTGGAGCTCTCTGATTTTCAGAGGGCTTTTTTATTGAGGTTTTATCGGTCACAATTTTGGGGACTACAAAAACCTCAAATGGTATCAGCTAATTACACCATAAAGGTGCGTAGCTACTCGGCTTGAAAAGCCGAGTAGCTGTCTGCAAGCCCCCTCGGAGAGCCCACACTTTACGAAGTAAAGTATAGTATGTTATACTTTACATGGAAGTAGTCACCGAATTCCAGTTAGAAATTACTTTGTAACTACGTTTTGAGGAGGAGTAAAATGCTTTCCTATGTTCGACATTACCCACTAGCGATAGCTAAATTAATGTGTCTGTGCTCTCCTAAAATCTGCTGATTTATTACTGACCAATACAGGAGGTTTTTTATGGGACAGACAATCATATCTGCTATTGGTGTTTATATTTCCACCAGTATCGATTATTTAATTATTTTATTTATTTTATCTGCACAGCTATCACAGAATAAACAAAAATGGCATATTTATGCGGGGCAATATCTAGGCACAGGCTTACTTGTAGGGGCGAGTTTAGTTGCTGCTTATGTCGTTAATTTCGTGCCTGAAGAATGGATGGTTGGATTGCTTGGTTTAATCCCTATCTATTTAGGGATTCGCTTTGCAATTGTTGGAGAAGGTGAGGAAGAAGAGGAAGAAATTATTGAAAGATTAGAACAAAGCAAGGCAAATCAACTGTTTTGGACAGTTACATTGCTAACAATTGCGTCTGGCGGAGATAATTTAGGTATCTATATACCTTATTTTGCTTCGTTAGATTGGTCACAGACCCTCGTGGCGTTGCTTGTGTTTGTAATCGGCATAATTATCTTATGCGAGATTAGTCGGGTGTTATCCACTATTCCGTTAATATTCGAGACAATTGAAAAATACGAGCGAATCATTGTGCCCTTAGTATTCATTCTACTTGGACTATACATCATGTATGAAAATGGCACGATAGAGACTTTTCTGATCGTGTAGATTTTTTTGTTTCACTAGGATTTTAGCCCGAGCTCAAATCAGCTCTCTGACTTCAGAGGGCTTTTTACATTGTCATCTTACCTTGCTATGCTCAAGCATTATCTTTGCTTATGCTTCCTGGCACTGTATGGAAAAATCAACCATAATTTTTCTGGTTTTAATTGTATTTTTTCCATAGCTTGTTACACAGTTGAAAATATGGTATACTTTTCATGAGAATTTTCTAAATTTTTAAGATTCTATCAAAGGAGGTTTGCATGCTTTCCAAATTTTCTGGAAGCCGACAAGACCAGCAATTTGTGTTACTTTTAGTTATTTTGCTAGGTATTTTAGGGATTTCTCTCTTTCTAGCAGTTTCAATGGGATCTGTTGCGATTAATCTAGGAGATACCTATCGGATTATTTTGAGCAGGTTGGGATTTCCTCTTGAGATAGGAGAGGTTTCCAAGTCGACTCTTGCCATTGTATGGAATATGAGATTCCCTCGAGTATTGTTAGGTCTGATAGTAGGAGTAGGCCTTTCTATGTGTGGTAGTGTGATGCAGTCCACGGTAAACAATCCCATAGCAGAGCCTTATGTCTTAGGAATCTCTGCGGGTGCAACTCTAGGGGCAACCCTAAGCATCATTCTTGGTTTAAAAGTGATGATTAGCCTTGGAGCTTTTCTTGGAGCTATTTTGGCAACAATTGCTGTCCTCATCATTGCCTCTATGCAGGGAAGGATGACGACTTCTAGTCTGATCTTATCAGGAACGGTGGTCAATGCTCTCTTTCTGGCTTTTTCAAACTTTATTATCTCAGTTGGCGCTAATGCGGATAGTGTGATGACCATTAAGTTTTGGACAATGGGTTCGCTTGCTGGGACTTCCTGGGCGGACTTGGTCCTGCCAACTATAGTAGTAGGAATAGCCTTTCTATTTTTCTTTACTCAGTATCGTGTTTTCAATGCGATGATGATGGGAGATGAGGCTGCTTTAACTCTGGGGATTCCCTTACGCTTTTATTGGTATCTTTATGTGACCATGGTAGCTGTGCTGACAGCAGTCTTGGTGGCGACCTGTGGGATTATTGGATTTGTCGGTCTGATTACTCCACATTTAGCTCGAGGGTTAGTAGGAACGAATTACAGGAGGCTTTTTCCCGTTGCGACCTTACTGGGTGCCCTTTTTGTTATCTGGGCAGATGTACTCTCTCGTGTCACTATTCCAAATGCTGAGTTGCCTATTGGTATTTTCACGGCCTTGGTAGGTGCTCCCTTCTTCATCTACATTGTTGGAGGTAGGCGAAGGGAGGTGAAGGGCTGATATGGACTTGATTTGTCAGGATGTCCACTTTGGACTAGGAGAGAAAAAAATCCTCAAAGGAGTTTCTCTTAAGGTTGAGGGGCATCAATTTCATACGATACTAGGACCAAATGGAAGTGGAAAAACCAGCCTGCTTAAACTCCTCTATCGTCAGGAAAAGGTAGACAAAGGCTTGATAAGCCTAGATGGAAAGCCACTGGAGCATTGGTCACTAAAAGAAACAGCCAAGCAAATGGCAGTTGTAACCCAGTTTAATCAATTGCAGTTTGATTGTACAGTTGAGGAAATCGTCTTGCTGGGTAGAACTCCCCATCTCTCTTTTCTACAGAAGGAAAAGGAAAGAGATTATACCCTCGTTCAAGATGCTCTTTTCAAGGTGGATATGCTAGAGAAGAAAACTCGTCTCTATTCGTCCCTGTCAGGGGGAGAGAAGCAGCGAGTCTTGTTGGCACGTGCCTTGGCGCAAGAACCGACTCTTTTGCTCCTGGATGAACCAACCAATCACCTGGATATCAAGTACCAGCTGGACTTGTTGGCCATTGTGAAGAATCTCAAGGTCAATGTTCTAGCTGTCCTACATGATATTCAACTAGCTTGTCGCTATTCGGATTATCTCTATCTAATGAAAGAGGGGGAAATCCTTTACCAAGGGACTCCAAAGGAGACCATCATCCCTGAGTCATTGCAAACTGTATATGGAGTTCAAAGTCAGGTGACTTGGACCGAGGATCAGCAAGCTATGATTCACTATTTATAAGAATGAAAAGGAAAACAAGATGAAAAAAACACTCAGTATTTTACTGGTAACAGTAGCTACCTTAACCATGGCAGCTTGTGGTAATACTACTACAGAAAAAGCTACCACACAATCTAGCACAGAAACAAGTCAAAAGGCCAGCACAGAGACGACTTATCCGTTAACGATCAAAACCTATGATGCTAAGGGAAATGAAGTCGAACAAGTCTTTGACAAGGCACCTGAAAAAGTTATCACCAACAATCTTTCAACTACTGAAATCTTATTGGAGTTGGGGTTGAAGGATAAAATTGTTGGCATGCTCAATCCAGACAATGTTGTGACGGATAAATACAAGGACGCGATTGCGACTATTCCTCAAATTGGGGATAAAAAAACAGTCTCACAAGAGACAGTCCTTTCTTATGAGCCAGACGCTGTGATGGGTCGAAACATGATGTTTTCTGAAAAATCCTTGGGGACAGTTAGCACTTGGAATGAAAACAAAATCCCAGTTTATACGCAAAAAGCTTCTCTATCAACAATTCAGCAAGATTTGGGGAATATCGTAGAAGATGTCAAAAATCTTGGAATGATTTTTAATGTGCAGGACAAGGCTAATGAATACGCAGCCCAATTACAAACTAAAATTGACGCTGTTAAGAAAGCAAACTCAGCAAGTCAAGGTGAAAAGAAAAAGGCTTTGATTATGGTTGCTTATAATGATGAAACCTTCGGTGCCTACAAGTCTGCTTTGCAAGAAAGTTTGCTGAACCAACTTGGTTATACAAACGTTGCTACGGGGACATCAGGCTTGACCTTGGAAAATCTTGTGTCAATGGATCCTGAATTGATTATCTATGTAACCAGCGATCGCAATAAAAAATTGGATGAAAAAGCAGTAGAGTTGATGAAGGCAAATGCTGTTTTGGAAAGCGTTCCTGCTATTAAGAATCAAAAAATCATGACCATCTCTTACGATGAATTGATGGACTATGGTCCAGCAGTGATTGATTCCCTTGAGAAAATCAATGACTTTATCAATAAATAATGAGTTTGATTGGGAAGGAATTCAAGTCAAAATCAGCTTTCCTTCTAACTACGACCCCAATCAAACCTATCCAGCGATTCTCTTGAATGATGGAAACTTGGATTTCCTATCGTCCCTTTCCGAATCTGTGATTTTAGTGGGCTTGACCTCTAAAAATCGCCTAGATGACTACACTCCCTGGAAGGCAACTGCTCTGAGAGATGGAGCTCCAGATTTTGGCGGTCAGGCAAATGCCTATCATAGTGATTTATTTGGAGGCCTTTTAGACAAGCTGCAGTCGCTTTATCGCATGGACGAAACTCGCCTTGCTTATGGAGGCTACTCACTAGGTGGTTTGGCGGCAGTCTACAGTCTTTTCAGCTTTGACAAGGTTTCCTGTGTCTTTTCGATCTGCGGTTCCTTTTGGTATCCTGATTTTGTGACTTATTGCAAGGAAGAAAATGTGGAAAATTTGGACTGTTTGCTGTATTTACAGAATGGTCAAACAGAAGGAGTCAATCATAGCAATCGCTTGGCTCAAGCACCAGTCTATGCTGAGCAGATTCATACCAGTCTTCAGAAATGCTATCCGAACGGTCAGTTTGTCTTTGATCCTTATGGACACCATGAACAAGTGGCTGAGCGATTTCTAGCTTTTTCCAGCTGGTTGACCCAAAAATGGAAAGTCGAATAAAAGATTTATCCCTTGGCTTTTGCCAAGGGATTGTTGTATTTATTTAACCAAGTTTTTCTCTTTTCTTATCTGGATTCCATACGAAGCTCGCGATAAAGCTAAAGATGATGGTTAGGATAGCGAGGATAATGGCAAGGATGAGAGCAGGGATGCGGATAAACCACCAGAGTGGATTTGGTTTTTTATCATTGTGCCATTGTTTCGTTTCTTCGTCTAAACGTTGAAATTCTGTTTGGATACGATTGGCGACTGTTTCAATGCCTTCATCATTCATTTTCTTGATATCTGAGATATCAATTGGATTTCCAAAGTTCATATCAACACGCTCGCGGCTAACCAAGCCTTTCAAGGTCATAGGACCTGTGTAGGTAACCGGCATGATACGGACCTTGGCCATTTTGGCAATCAAGGCTACGCCACCCTTGACATCGTTTGAGTGACGGCTCCCACTTGGAAACATGATGAGAGAGCGGTCACTTTTTTTAAGAACATTGATAGGGTATTTGATGGCTGAGGCGCTTGGATTTTCACGGTCGATAGGAAAGGCGCCACACATACGAATCCACCAGCCAAAGATACGGTTGGTAAAGAGCTCTTTTTTGGCCATAAAGATAAATTGTTTTGGTTTGGTCGCAAAGGCCATATAAACTGGATCCCACCAGGTGCGGTGAGGTGCAACCAAAATATAATTTTCATCTTGATTAGGAATTTTATCAGTATTATGATAGTGGGCATTGCCATTGATGGACCATAGGAGCAAGACAACCAATCCACGTAAATAAGTATAAAACATGCGATCTCCTTCGATTATTTTCTTGTTATTATTATACCTTATCAAAGGAGGGCTGGCAAACTTTTCCCTTGACTAGGTGCAGATTTGGGATAAGATTAGAATTCTTTTAGAAAAAATGATATGATAGAATTTATGGATAAAAATAAGATTATGGGATTAACCCAAAGAGAAGTCAAGGAAAGACAGGCTAAGGGCTTGGTCAATGATTTTACTGCTTCGGCCAGTACCAGCACTTGGCAAATCATCAAACGAAATGTCTTTACTCTTTTTAACGCTTTGAACTTTGCCATTGCTTTGGCACTAGCCTTTGTGCAGGCTTGGAGCAATCTGGTCTTCTTTGCTGTTATCTGCTTTAACGCTTTTTCTGGAATTGTGACCGAGCTACGGGCTAAACACATGGTGGACAAGCTCAATCTCATGACAAAGGAAAAGGTCAAAACCATTCGTGATGGCCAGGAAGTTGCTCTTAATCCTGAGGAATTGGTGTTAGGAGATGTGATTCGTCTGTCTGCTGGAGAGCAGATTCCCAGTGATGCCTTGGTTTTGGAAGGCTTTGCGGAAGTCAATGAAGCCATGTTGACGGGGGAAAGTGATTTGGTGCAAAAGGAAGTGGATGCCTTGCTTTTGTCAGGAAGTTTCCTAGCCAGTGGGGCAGTTTTAGCTCAAGTTCACCATGTCGGTGCAGACAACTATGCTGCCAAACTCATGCTGGAAGCCAAGACTGTGAAACCAATCAACTCTCGTATCATGAAATCGCTGGACAAGTTGGCTGGTTTTACTGGGAAAATTATCATTCCTTTTGGTCTAGCTCTCTTGCTAGAAGCCTTGATTTTAAAAGGCCTGCCTCTCAAGTCATCCGTTGTAAACTCGTCGACAGCCCTTTTGGGGATGTTACCTAAGGGAATTGCCCTTTTGACCATTACTTCGCTCTTGACTGCAGTTATCAAGCTAGGTTTGAAAAAGGTTTTGGTGCAGGAGATGTACTCTGTTGAGACCTTGGCGCGCGTGGATATGCTCTGTCTGGACAAGACGGGTACCATCACCCAAGGAAAGATGCAGGTGGAGGCAGTTCTTCCGCTGACGGCAACTTATGGTGAAGAGACTATAGCCAGCATCCTGACCAGCTATATGGCCCATAGTGAGGATAAAAATCCAACAGCTCAAGCTATTCGCCAGCGATTCCAAGGCCAAGTAGCCTATCCTATGCTCTCTAATCTTCCTTTTTCGAGCGACCGCAAGTGGGGAGCTATGGAGTTAGAAGGTTTGGGAACAGTTTTCTTAGGGGCGCCTGAGATGTTGCTGGATTCTGAGGTCCCAGAAGCCAGAGAGGCCTTGGAGAGAGGTTCACGTGTCTTGGTCTTAGCTCTCAGTCAGGAGAAATTAGACCATCACAAACTACAGAAACCATCTGATATTCAGGCTCTAGCCTTGCTAGAAATCTTGGACCCGATACGAGAAGGAGCAGCAGAGACGCTGGACTATCTCCGTTCTCAGGAAGTGGGCCTCAAGATTATCTCTGGTGACAATCCAGTTACGGTATCCAGCATTGCCCAGAAGGCTGGTTTTGCGGACTACCACAGCTATGTAGATTGCTCGAAAATTGAGGATGAGGAATTGATTGCTCTGGCTGAGGAGACAGCGATTTTCGGACGTGTTTCCCCTCATCAAAAGAAACTTATCATACAAACTCTGAAAAAAGCAGGGCATACAACAGCTATGACTGGGGATGGAGTTAATGATATCCTGGCTCTTCGTGAGGCGGATTGTTCTATCGTGATGGCGGAAGGGGATCCTGCGACTCGTCAGATTGCTAATTTAGTTCTTTTGAACTCAGATTTTAATGATGTTCCTGAGATTCTCTTTGAAGGCCGTCGTGTGGTCAATAACATTGCCCACATCGCCCCGATTTTCTTGATAAAGACCATCTATTCTTTCTTGCTCGCAGTTATCTGTATAGCCAGTGCTTTACTAGGTCGGTCTGAATGGATTTTGATTTTCCCCTTCATTCCGATTCAAATTACCATGATTGACCAGTTCGTGGAAGGTTTCCCACCATTCGTTCTGACTTTTGAGAGAAATATCAAACCTGTTGAGCCAAATTTCCTCAGAAGATCCATGCTTCGTGCCCTACCAAGCGCTCTCATGGTTGTGTTCAGCGTTCTTTTTGTGAAAATATTTGGCGCGAGCCAAGGTTGGTCTGAGTTAGAAATATCAACTCTCCTCTATTATCTCTTGGGGTCAATTGGTTTCTTATCAGTATTTAGAGCCTGCATGCCATTTACCCTATGGCGTGTCCTATTGATTGTTTGGTCAGTAGGAGGCTTCCTAGCCACAGCTCTCTTCCCAAGAATTCAAAAACTGCTTGAAATTTCAACCTTAACAGGACAAACATTACCTGTTTATGGTGTCATGATGTTGTTCTTTACCGTGATTTTCATCCTGACTAGTCGCTATCAAGCCAGAAAATAAAGAAAGGCTGTAATCTGTGGATTGCAGTTTTTTTTAGATACAAGATTGCCAGCTGGAATGTGGTATAATAAGAGGTAATAGAGTTTGGAAAGTGAGAGAAGATGATTTCAAAGAGATTAGAATTAGTGGCTTCCTTTGTGCCACAGGGAGCCATTTTGCTAGATGTGGGAAGTGACCATGCTTACCTGCCTATCGAGTTGGTCGAAAGAGGCCAAATCAAAAGTGCCATTGCAGGTGAGGTGGTGGAAGGCCCCTATCAGTCTGCGGTCAAAAATGTTGAGGTTCACGGTCTAAAGGAGAAAATCCAGGTTCGTTTAGCCAATGGCTTGGCAGCCTTTGAAGAGGCAGACCAAGTGTCGGTCATTACCATTGCTGGTATGGGTGGTCGTTTGATTGCTAGGATTTTAGAAGAAGGCTTGGACAAGTTAGCTAATGTAGAACGATTGATCCTCCAGCCTAATAATCGTGAAGACGACTTGCGTATCTGGTTGCAAGACAATGGTTTTCAGATTGTAGCTGAAAGCATCTTAGAAGAAGCTGGCAAGTTTTACGAGATTTTGGTGGTGGAAGCAGGACAAATGAAGTTATCAGCCAGTGATGTTCGCTTTGGTCCCTTCTTGTCCAAAGAGGTCAGTCCAGTCTTTGTCCAAAAATGGCAAAAAGAAGCTGTTAAGCTAGAGTTTGCCCTCGGACAAATCCCTGAAAAAAATCTGGAGGAACGTCAAGTTCTAGTAGACAAAATTCAAGCCATCAAGGAGGTTCTCCATGCTTGCAAGTGAAGTAGTTAACGCATATGAAGCCTTTTGTCCTCAGGAATTTTCCATGGAGGGAGACAGTCGTGGCTTGCAAATTGGCACTTTGGACAAGGATGTCCAAAGTGTCATGGTTGCTCTGGATATTCGTGAAGAGACGGTGGCAGAGGCCATTGAAAAGGGTGTGGACTTGATTATCGTTAAGCACGCGCCTATTTTCCGTCCCATCAAGGACTTGGTCGCTAGCCGTCCGCAAAATCAGATTTACATTGATCTCATCAAGCATGACATTGCAGTTTATGTCAGCCATACCAATATCGACATTGTCGAGAATGGCCTCAATGACTGGTTCTGCCAGATGCTAGGCATTGAGGAGACGACTTATCTTCAGGAAACAGGCCCAGAACGTGGGATTGGACGTATTGGGAATGTTCCGACTCAGACATTTGGAGAATTGGCCCAGAATGTCAAGCAAGTCTTTGGTCTAGATAGTCTTCGAATGGTGCATTATCAAGAGAGTGATTTGAAGAAGGAAATTTCAAAAGTGGCCATCTGTGGTGGTAGCGGGCAGTCTTTCTATAAGGATGCTTTAGCTAAAGGAGCGGATGTCTATATCACTGGTGATATTTACTACCACACTGCCCAGGATATGTTGTCTGATGGGTTACTGGCATTGGACCCAGGTCACTATATTGAAGTGCTGTTTGTGGAAAAAATCGCAGCACTCCTTAGTCAATGGAAAGAGGAAAAAGACTGGGATATTGATATTTTACCTAGTAAAGCATCGACCAATCCTTTCCACCATATCTAGTTAGAAAGTGAAAACAATGAAAAAAGTTGCCATTATCGGAGCAGGGATTGTAGGGGCAACTGCTTCCTACTACCTCTCCAAAGAAGCAGATTTAGAGGTGACCGTTTTTGACCATGGACAAGGTCAGGCTACCAAGGCCGCAGCAGGAATTATCAGTCCTTGGTTTTCCAAACGCCGCAATAAGGCCTGGTATAAGATGGCACGCTTGGGGGCTGATTTTTATGTGGATTTGTTGACTGATTTAGAGAAATCAGGGCAGGAAGTTGACTTTTACCAGCGTTCGGGAGTCTTTCTCCTGAAAAAGGATGAAACTAAGTTGGAAGAACTCTATCAACTAGCCCACCAGCGCAGGGAAGAATCTCCTTTGATAGGGCAATTAGCCATTCTGGATCAAGCATCAGCTAATGAATTATTCTCTGGCTTGCAGGGATTTGATCGCTTGCTCTATGCTTCTGGTGGAGCGAGAGTAGATGGTCAACTCTTAGTGACTCGTTTGTTAGAAGCTAGTCAGGTCAAGCTGGTCAAAGAAAAAGTAATTCTGACACCTTTAGCATCAGGCTACCAGATTGGCGAAGAGGTTTTTGATCAGGTTATTTTGGCGACGGGAGCTTGGTTGGGGGACTTGTTAGAACCCTTGGGTTATGCTGTGGATGTCCGTCCTCAAAAAGGGCAATTACGAGATTATCAGCTTGGCCAAGACATGGAAGCTTACCCTGTTGTTATGCCAGAAGGGGAGTGGGATTTGATTCCTTTTGCAGGTGGGAAATTATCCCTAGGCGCTACTCATGAAAATGACATGGGATTTGACTTGACCGTGGATGAAACCTTGCTCCAGAAAATGGAGGAGGCAGCCTTGACTCACTATCCTGCTTTATCGGAAGCGACTTCCAGAAGTGAACGAGTGGGAATCCGTGCTTATACCAGTGATTTCTCTCCTTTTTTTGGGAAGGTGCCAGAATTGGCAGGTGTCTATGCTGCTAGTGGACTAGGTTCATCAGGCCTCACAACGGGTCCCATTATTGGTTACCATCTAGCCCAACTGATCCAAGGCAAGGAGTTGACCTTGGACCCTCTAAACTACCCAATTGAAAACTATGTCAAACGGGTAAAAAGCGAATAAGAATTTTACTGAAATTTTAGCCTCTCCTTTAGGATGGCAAATGACATTCCCTATCAAAAATGGTAAAATAAGAAAAAATAATCCGAGAATCGAGGAAAGAAGATGCAAGAAAAGATTTTGGTAACGGGTGGAGCAGGTTTTATCGGAACCCACACTGTTATTGAGTTAATCCAAGCAGGTCATCAAGTTGTTGTGGTGGATAACCTTGTGAATAGTAACAGAAAAAGTTTAGAAGTTGTTGAGAAAATTACAGGAGTTGAAGTGCCTTTCTATGAGGCAGATATCCGTGATACAGATACTCTTCGTGACATTTTCAAACAAGAAGAACCAACAGGGGTCATTCACTTTGCTGGCTTGAAGGCTGTCGGTGAATCTACCCGTATTCCTCTGGCCTACTATGACAACAATATCGCTGGAACTGTTAGTCTTTTGAAGGTCATGGAAGAAAACAACTGTAAAAACATTATTTTCAGTTCTTCTGCGACAGTTTATGGCGATCCTCATACAGTGCCAATCTTGGAAGATTTCCCACTTTCAGTGACCAATCCATATGGCCGCACCAAGCTTATGCTAGAGGAAATTTTGACCGATATCTACAAGGCAGACTCAGAATGGAATGTGGTCTTGCTTCGTTACTTTAACCCAATCGGAGCCCATGAGAGTGGTGATTTGGGAGAAAATCCAAACGGTATTCCAAACAATCTCTTGCCATATGTGACTCAAGTAGCCGTTGGAAAATTAGAGCAAGTGCAAGTGTTTGGAGACGATTACGATACGGAAGACGGAACTGGTGTTCGTGACTATATCCACGTTGTCGATTTGGCTAAAGGTCACGTCGCAGCTCTGAAAAAAATCCAAAAAGGTTCAGGCCTAAACGTTTATAACCTTGGAACAGGTAAAGGCTACTCAGTTCTTGAAATTATCCAAAATATGGAAAAAGCAGTGGGACGAGCAATTCCTTACCGCATCGTAGATCGTCGCCCAGGTGACATTGCGGCCTGCTATTCAGATCCTGCAAAAGCTAAAGCAGAACTGGGCTGGGAAGCAGAACTCGGCATCACTCAAATGTGTGAAGACGCATGGCGTTGGCAAAGCAAGCATCCAAATGGATTTGAAGACTAAGATGGTGATGTCAATCATTGTCCCCTGTTTAAACGAAGAGGAAGTACTTCCTCTTTTTTATCAGGCTTTGGAAGCTTTACTTCCAGATTTGGAAACAGAAATCGAGTATGTCTTTGTCGATGATGGATCGAGTGATGGGACCTTGGAACTCTTAAAGGCCTATCGGGAGCAAAATCCGGCAGTTCATTATATTTCTTTCTCGCGAAATTTTGGCAAAGAAGCTGCTCTATATGCAGGCTTGCAATATGCAACCGGAGATTTGGTGGTGGTGATGGATGCAGACCTCCAAGATCCTCCTAGTATGTTGCTTGAGATGAAAGCCTTACTAGACCAGAATACAGACTTGGACTGTATTGGGACACGGAGAATTAGTCGAGAGGGGGAACCCTTCTTTCGCAGTTTTTGTGCTGATCTATTTTACGGCTTCATGAAAAAAATTAGTCCAGTAGCCCTACCGTCAGGTGTCCGTGATTTTCGCATGATGAGAAGATCTGTAGTAGATTCCATTTTAAGCTTGACTGAGTCCAATCGTTTTTCAAAGGGACTCTTTGCCTGGGTGGGGTTTAAAACCCACTATCTGGACTATCCAAATGTCGAAAGGCAGGCTGGCAAGACCAGTTGGAGTTTTAGGCAACTCTTTTTCTACTCTATTGAAGGGATTGTTAACTTTTCAGATTTTCCCTTGATTATAGCCTTTGTGGCAGGTCTCCTATCTTGTTTTATTTCTCTACTAATGACCTTTTTTGTTGTGGTTCGGACCCTCATTTTGGGCAATCCGACGTCAGGTTGGACCTCTCTGATGGCTGTTATTCTCTTCCTTGGTGGGATTCAACTCTTGACCATTGGGATTCTCGGCAAGTATATCAGTAAAATTTATCTAGAGACTAAAAAAAGACCACTTTATCTCGTCAAAGAAAAAAGTGACCTTCCTGATTTTACAGAAAAAAATAAAGAGAAAAGACTATAATTTTGCATGGAAATATGCTAAACTAGAAGGAGTGAAACGTTCTTGTCGATGTTAGAGTTAATCTTTAATCAAGGCACGTGTCGGACAGTTTCTAACAGCTTCTACGACGTCCTGACTAGGAGAGATTTCTTTTTCTAGTTGGTCAGGGTCATCGTAAAAACGCACGATTCCATTATCGTGGTAATCAAATAATTCAGAATAAGTTTGGCAAAGACCACAGGCAATGCAGCGTTCAGGTATAAGTGTGATTTTCATATTTATATTGTAATAAGAAAAGTAAAAAAAAACAAGGAGTAAGGTATGGCAAAAGAACCGTGGCAAGAAGATATTTATGAGAATCAGGAAGAACAGACGAGAAAGGAACGACATCAACGTAATCAAAAAGGTACAGGCGTTGTTGCAAATCGTGTTTTGACGATTCTAGCTAGTCTCTTTTTCGTGATTGTTGTGGCAATGATTATAGTATTGATTTATCTTTCAAGTGGTGGGAGTAATCGTACAGCAGCCTTGAAAGATTTTTATGATTCATCTGCCCCTGCTTCAACTTCTGTAACAGAAGAATCGTCTTCTTCATCTAGCAAGACTGAAGAAGCAACTTCTACAGCGAGCTCCTCTAGTGAGAGTCATTCTGAAGAACATGCTGCTAGTGAAGGAACAATTACAGTTCAGGCTGGTGAGGGTGAAGCTGTCTTGGCGCAACGTGCAGGTATTTCAATTGCTCAATTAGAAGCATTGAATCCTGGACATATGGCTACAGGATCTTGGTTTGCAAATCCTGGAGATGTGATTAAGACTAGATAGGAGTCATAAATGAAGACGATTCAAATTGCTATCGATGGTCCAGCTTCAAGCGGTAAGAGTACGGTTGCTAAGATTATTGCTAAAGATTTTGGGTATACCTATCTAGATACAGGTGCCATGTATCGTGCGGCGACTTATATGGCTCTGAAACACCAGTTAGGAGTGGAAGAGATTGAGGAACTTTTAGCCTTATTGGACCAGCATCCAATCAGCTTTGGGCGTTCAGAAACTGGAGAACAGCTTGTCTTTGTAGGAGATGTGGATATTACCCATCCTATTCGTGAAAATCAAGTGACCAATCATGTTTCTGCTATTGCGGCAATTCCTGAAGTACGTGAGAAACTAGTTTCTCTTCAACAAGAGATTGCTCAGCAAGGTGGGATTGTCATGGATGGTCGCGATATTGGGACTGTTGTATTGCCACAAGCAGAATTGAAAATTTTTCTAGTAGCTTCTGTTGATGAAAGAGCAGAGCGTCGTTACAAGGAAAATATTGCCAAGGGAATTGAGACAGACCTTGAAACCCTAAAAGAGGAAATTGCTGCGCGTGACTACAAGGATAGCCATCGTGAGACTTCACCTCTCAAACAAGCAGAGGATGCAGTTTACCTTGATACAACTGGACTAAGTATTCAAGAAGTAGTTAAAAAAATTGAATCAGAAGCAAAAAAACGCATGTCCTAGGGACCGGAGAAGCAGGCTAAAGCTAGCCTGCTTCTTTTCTATTAAACTGAACGCATTCCAAACCAGTCTTTTTTTGAGTTTTTTGATAAAATAGTACTATCAGTGAAAAGGATGGAAGCATGACTAAGAAAATCGTAGCTATTTGGGCCCAGGATGAAGAGGGTGTGATTGGTAAGGACAATCGTCTGCCTTGGCATTTGCCAGCAGAACTGCAACACTTCAAAGAAACAACTCTGAATCATGCTATCTTGATGGGGCGTGTGACCTTTGATGGGATGGGGCGTCGCTTGCTTCCAAAACGGGAGACCTTGATTTTGACACGTAACCCGGAAGAAAAGATAGATGGGGTTGCTACTTTTCAGGACATCCAGTCTGTTCTCGACTGGTATCAGGCTCAAGACAAGAATCTCTATATTATCGGTGGGAAGCAAATTTTTCAGGCTTTTGAGCCCTACCTTGACGAAGTGATTGTGACTCAAATTCATGCTCGGGTGGAGGGAGATACCTATTTCCCTGAGGAGTTTGACTTATCTCTTTTTGAGACAGTTTCAAGCAAATCCTTTACCAAAGATGAGAAAAATCCTTATGATTTTACCATCCAATACCGTAAGAGAAAGGAAGTCTAATGGAACGTAGTATATTTGGTTTTTTCACAGCCATGCTGTGTTTGGTCTGCTTGCTTGCAGGAGCACAGGCCTTTCGTAAAAAGCGCTATGGACTTTCTGTCCTGCTCTGGTTAAATGCCTTTACCAATTTGGTCAATAGTATCCATGCTTTTTACATGACCTTATTTTAGATAGAATGACAGTATAGAATAGAACGGAAGGAAATCATGCCTACAACTAGGAATAATGATATGATGGTTTATTGCTCATTTTGTGGCAAAAGCCAAGAAGAAGTACAAAAAATAATCGCTGGGAACAACGCCTTTATCTGTAATGAATGTGTGGAGTTAGCCCAGGAAATCATTCGTGAGGAGTTGGCGGAAGAAGTCTTGGCAGACTTGTCTGAAGTTCCAAAACCAATTGAACTCCTCCACATCTTGAATCACTACGTAATCGGTCAAGATCGTGCCAAACGTGCTTTAGCAGTAGCAGTATACAACCACTACAAACGCATCAATTTCCACGATACGCGTGAAGAGTCAGAAGATGTGGATTTGCAGAAGTCAAACATCTTGATGATTGGCCCAACTGGTTCAGGGAAAACTTTCCTTGCTCAGACCTTGGCTAAGAGCTTGAATGTACCTTTTGCGATCGCAGATGCGACAGCTCTTACTGAGGCTGGTTATGTAGGTGAGGATGTGGAAAATATTCTCCTCAAACTCCTACAGGCTGCTGACTTTAACATTGAACGTGCAGAGCGTGGCATTATCTATGTGGATGAAATTGACAAGATTGCCAAGAAGAGTGAGAACGTGTCTATCACACGTGATGTTTCTGGTGAAGGGGTGCAACAAGCCCTTCTCAAGATTATCGAGGGAACCGTTGCTAGTGTTCCGCCTCAAGGTGGACGAAAACATCCGCAACAAGAGATGATTCAAGTAGATACCAAGAATATCCTCTTCATTGTGGGTGGTGCCTTTGATGGCATTGAAGAAATTGTTAAACAACGTCTGGGTGAAAAAGTCATCGGATTTGGTCAAAACAATAAGGCGATTGATGAAAACAGCTCTTATATGCAAGAAATCATCGCAGAAGATATTCAAAAATTTGGTATTATCCCTGAGTTGATTGGACGCTTGCCTGTTTTTGCTGCTCTTGAACAGTTGACAGTAGATGATTTGGTTCGTATCTTGAAGGAACCAAGAAATGCTTTGGTGAAACAGTACCAAACCTTGTTATCTTATGATGATGTCGAGTTGGAATTTGACGACGAAGCCCTTCAAGAGATTGCAAATAAGGCCATCGAACGCAAAACGGGTGCGCGTGGTCTTCGCTCGATTATAGAAGAAACAATGTTAGATGTCATGTTTGAAGTGCCGAGTCAGGAAAATGTGAAATTGGTCCGCATCACTAAAGAAGCTGTCGATGGAACAGATAAACCAATCCTAGAAACAGCCTAGAGGTGACTATGGAACTTAATACACATAATGCTGAAATCTTGCTCAGTGCGGCTAATAAGTCCCACTATCCGCAGGATGAACTGCCAGAGATTGCTCTAGCAGGGCGTTCAAATGTTGGTAAATCTAGCTTTATCAATACCATGCTGAACCGTAAGAATCTAGCCCGAACATCAGGTAAACCTGGTAAAACCCAGCTTCTGAACTTCTTTAACATTGATGATAAGATGCGCTTTGTGGATGTGCCTGGTTATGGCTATGCCCGTGTTTCTAAAAAGGAACGTGAAAAGTGGGGGCGCATGATTGAGGAGTACCTAACGACTCGGGAAAATCTCCGTGCGGTGGTCAGTCTGGTGGATCTCCGTCACGATCCGTCAGCAGATGATGTGCAGATGTACGAATTTCTCAAGTATTATGAGATTCCAGTCATCATTGTGGCGACCAAGGCGGACAAGATTCCTCGTGGTAAATGGAATAAGCACGAATCAGCAATCAAAAAGAAATTAAACTTTGACCCAAGTGACGACTTTATCCTCTTTTCATCTGTCAGCAAGGCAGGGATGGACGAGGCTTGGGATGCAATCTTAGAAAAATTGTGAGGAAAAGAAAATGGCAAAAACAATTCATACAGACAAAGCTCCAAAAGCTATCGGACCATATGTTCAAGGAAAAATCGTTGGCAATCTTTTGTTTGCTAGCGGTCAAGTTCCCCTATCTCCTGAAACTGGGGAAATCGTTGGAGAAACGATCCAAGAACAGACAGAGCAAGTCTTGAAAAACATCGGTGCTATTTTGGCAGAGGCAGGAACTGACTTTGACCATGTTGTCAAAACAACTTGTTTTTTGAGTGATATGAACGACTTTGTTCCTTTTAACGAGGTTTACCAAACGGCCTTTAAAGAGGAATTTCCAGCTCGTTCAGCTGTGGAGGTAGCTCGTCTTCCTCGTGATGTAAAAGTCGAAATCGAAGTCATCGCAGAGATTGGATAAGCTAGTTGAAGTTTGGTGTTGCCAAACTTCTTTTGATATAAGGAGAAAAAGATGACAAAGAAACAACTTCATTTGGTGATTGTGACAGGGATGAGTGGTGCAGGCAAAACTGTAGCCATTCAGTCCTTCGAGGATCTGGGATATTTTACTATTGACAATATGCCGCCAGCTCTCTTGCCTAAGTTTTTGCAGTTGGTGGAAACAAAGGAAGACGACCATAAGTTGGCCTTGGTAGTGGATATGCGTAGCCGTTCTTTCTTTTCAGAGATTCAAGCTGTTTTGGATGAGTTGGAAAATAAGGAAGAATTGGACTTCAAAATTCTCTTTTTAGATGCAGCTGATAAAGAATTGGTCGCTCGTTACAAGGAAACCAGACGGAGTCACCCACTAGCTGCAGATGGACGGATTTTGGATGGAATCAAGCTGGAACGTGAGCTCTTGGCGCCTTTGAAAAATATGAGCCAAAATGTGGTGGATACGACTGAACTTACTCCACGTGAGCTACGTAAAACCATTGCAGAGCAGTTTTCAGACCAAGAACAAGCCCAGTCTTTCCGTATCGAAGTCATGTCTTTTGGTTTTAAATATGGAATCCCGATTGATGCAGATTTAGTCTTTGATGTCCGATTCTTGCCAAATCCCTACTACCTACCAGAACTGAGAAACCAAACGGGAGTGGATGAACCAGTTTATGACTATGTCATGAATCATCCTGAGTCAGAAGACTTCTATCAACATTTGTTGGCCTTGATTGAACCGATTTTGCCAAGTTACCAAAAGGAAGGGAAGTCCGTTTTGACCATTGCTATGGGATGTACGGGTGGACAACACCGTAGTGTGGCTTTTGCTAAACGCTTGGCGCAGGACTTATCCAAGACTTGGCCTGTCAATGAAGGGCATCGCGACAAAGACCGAAGAAAGGAAACGGTAAACCGTTCATGAGAAAACCAAAGATAACGGTGATTGGTGGAGGGACTGGGATCCCCGTCATTCTTAAAAGTCTACGTGAAAAAGATGTGGAAATCGCTGCTATCGTAACGGTAGCAGATGATGGTGGTTCATCAGGTGAACTCCGAAAAAATATGCAGCAGTTGACACCTCCAGGTGATCTTCGTAATGTCCTGGTGGCCATGTCGGATATGCCTAAGTTTTATGAGAAGGTCTTTCAGTACCGCTTTTCTGAGGATGCGGGAGCCTTTGCTGGCCATCCGCTGGGCAATCTCATTATTGCAGGTCTGTCAGAAATGCAGGGTTCGACCTATAATGCCATGCAGTTACTGAGCAAATTTTTCCATACAACTGGGAAGATTTATCCTTCCAGTGACCATCCTTTGACCCTGCATGCAGTCTTCCAGGATGGGACAGAAGTAGCTGGAGAGAGTCATATTGCAGACCATCCAGGCATGATTGACCATGTCTATGTGACCAATACCCTTAACGATGATACGCCTCTGGCTAGCCGTCGAGTAGTGCAGACCATTCTTGAAAGTGACATGATTGTCCTCGGACCTGGTTCTCTATTTACCTCTATTTTGCCCAATATCGTGATTAAGGAAATCGGGCAGGCGCTTTTGGAAACCAAGGCAGAAATCGCCTATGTCTGCAATATCATGACCCAACGTGGGGAGACGGAACACTTTACAGATAGTGACCACGTAGAGGTCTTGCATCGTCACCTTGGCCGACCTTTTATCGATACTGTCTTGGTGAATATCGAAAAAGTGCCTCAGGAATACATGAATTCCAACCGGTTTGATGAATACTTGGTGCAGGTGGAACATGATTTTGCTGGTCTTTGTAAGCAAGTTCCGCGCGTGATTTCATCTAACTTCCTTCGTCTGGAAAATGGAGGTGCCTTTCACGATGGGGATTTGATTGTGGACGAATTGATGCGCATTATACAGGTGAGAAAATGAGTTTCACAGTAGCAGTAAAAGAAGAAATCCTAGGTCAGCACCATCTGAGCCGGCATGAATTATCTGCCATTATCAAGATGTCTGGTAGCATCGGTCTCTCGACTTCGGGCTTGACCTTGTCTGTCGTGACAGAAAATGCCAAGCTGGCTCGTCACCTCTATGAGTCCTTTCTCCATTTTTATGAAATCAAATCGGAAATTCGCCACCACCAACGGAGCAATCTTCGCAAGAATCGAGTCTATACCGTTTTTACAGATGAAAAGGTGCAGGACTTGTTAAGTGATTTGCACTTGGCAGACTCCTTCTTTGGCCTAGAAACAGGTATTGACGAGGCGATTTTATCGGACGAGGAAGCTGGCCGTGCCTATCTTTGTGGAGCTTTCTTAGCAAATGGCAGCATTCGTGACCCTGAGTCAGGCAAGTACCAGTTGGAAATCAGTTCCGTTTATCTGGACCACGCGCAAGGGCTTGCCTCACTTCTCCAGCAGTTTTTACTGGATGCTAAGGTGCTTGAGCGCAAGAAGGGAGCTGTGACCTATCTCCAGCGTGCCGAAGATATTATGGACTTTCTTATAGTAATCGGAGCCATGCAGGCGCGTGATGATTTTGAGCAGGTTAAGATTTTGCGAGAAACCCGTAATGACCTCAATCGGGCCAATAATGCCGAGACGGCCAATATCGCTCGGACAGTTTCTGCCAGCATGAAGACTATCAACAATATCAGTAAAATTAAAGATATCATGGGCTTAGAAAATCTGCCAGTGGATTTGCAGGAGGTAGCGCAACTGCGGATTCAGCACCCAGACTACTCTATCCAGCAGTTAGCAGATAGTCTCAGCACTCCCCTTACAAAAAGTGGTGTCAACCACAGACTCAGAAAGATAAACAAATTAGCCGATGAACTATAAAACCACGAATCCTATGTGACTCGTGGTTCTTTTTTATAAACTAGTTGAGTGTTTTGGTTGTACTTTTTGCTCAGGGTCGATGTAGTTGATGGCATTGTTGACAGCGGTTGGAGCTTCTCCGAGACCTGTCGCAATCAGGTCAATTTTTCCTTCATAGTAGCAGCAGTCACCGATAGCATAGATACCTGATTGGCTGGATTCCTGTTTACTGTTGACGATAATCTTGTGGCGGTTGAGGTCCAGACCCCATTTTTTAAGGTTACCGACAGAAGATTTGAAACCATAGTTGACAAAGAGGTGATCTAGGTCAATAATTTCTGCTTCATCAGATTTGACTTTTGTGATTTCAAGCTTATCGAGCGTTTTTCCATCTCCAAGGAGTTGGCTAGGGACGAATGGTGTTTTGATGGTCACAGATGATTCTTGCAAGGCTTGGACACTGTGTTCTAAGGCACGGAAATTATCTCTGCGGTGGACAAGGGTAGTTGGTGCGATTTTTTCAAAAGCCAAAGCCCAATCAACAGCTGAGTCCCCACCACCCAGAATCGTCACTTTCTTACCAGCATATTGCTGGATGTTGGAAACGTGGTAGTGGATATTTTCATAACCCTCAACGCCTTCTAGTTCCAGAGGACGTGGTTTGAAGGCGCCGCCACCCATAGCAATGATAACTGTTTTAGACAGGTGACTTCCTTTAGAAGTTGTGATGACAAATCCTTCCTCTTGTTTTTCAATCTCAAGAACCGTTTCATTGAGATGAATAGGGGTATCAAAGCCGTTTAACTGTTCAATCAAGCGGTTAGTCAACTCTTCTCCAGTTAGGTTTGGGAAACCTGGGACGTCTAAAATTTCCTTTTCAGGATAGAGAATAGCAGGTTGTCCACCTAGTTGGGGAAGAGAGTCGATGATTTGAACCTTGGCTTGGCGTAGATGTGCATAGAAGGCTGCAAAAAGCCCGACAGGACCACCACCTACAATGGTAATATCATAGAGTTGAGACATGGTTTCTCCTTTGTTTTTTCTAGTCAGTTTATTTTATCATATTTTTTCTTTAATTTAAAATGAAGTAGGATAGGGAAAAAAATGTCAGAAAAATGGTATAATAGAAAGGAACGTGTTTGGACAGAGAGGAGACAGCAGATGAACTTTCAACAATTATCCAACCTGCAATATTGGACTAGCTTGTTTTCTAGTCCTTGGAGTATTGCCATCAATCTGTTTGATATTTTGATTGTGGCCTATATTTTATATCGTTTTACAAAAGCGATAGCTGGCACCAAGATTATGATTTTGGTGCGTGGGGTCGTGATCTTTGTATTAGCCCAGGTTGTGGCCAACATCCTTGGTTTAACAACGATTTCTTGGTTGATTAATCAAATTATCACCTATGGAGTTATTGCTGCGGTTGTTATCTTCTCTCCAGAGATTCGGACTGGTTTGGAACGCTTGGGAAGAGCGACAGATTTCTTTTCTACTGCTCAAATTAGTGCAGAGGAGCAAATGATTCGTGCCTTTGTCAAGTCGGTTGAATATATGAGTCCTCGTAAGATTGGTGCTCTGGTTGCCATCCAACGAGTTCGGACCTTACAAGAATACATTGCGACAGGGATTCCTTTGGATGCCAATATTTCAGCTGAACTCCTTATTAATATCTTTATCCCCAATACTCCCCTACACGATGGTGCTGTGATTATCAGAGAAAATCGAATAGCAGTAACCTCTGCCTATCTTCCCTTGACAGAAAGCACAGGGATTTCCAAGGAATTTGGGACCAGACACCGGGCGGCTATCGGTTTGTCAGAAGTATCCGATGCCTTGACCTTCATCGTCTCAGAGGAAACAGGAGGTATTTCTATTACCTATAACGGTGTTTTCAAGCACGACTTGACGATTGAGGAATTTGAAGCAGAGCTACGAGCAATTCTTTTGCCAGCTGTTGAGGAAAAAGTCGGTTTCAAGGACCGTTTGCTAGGAGGTTGGAAATATGAGAAAAAATAGTCTATATATCATTTCATCTCTCTTTTTTGCTTGTGTCTTATTTATCTATGCAACGTCAACCAATTTTCAAAATAGCAATACCGCAAGGCAGGTCAAATCAGAAACCTACACCAATACGATAACGAATGTTCCTATCGATATTCATTACGATGATGACCAGTATTTCATTAGCGGATTTGCATCAGAGGTCTCAGTTGTACTTACAGGAGCCAATCGTGTGACCTTGGCCAGCGAAATGCAGGAAAGTACTCGTAAGTTTAAGGTCACAGCGGATTTGACGGATGTCAGTGTTGGAACGATTGAAGTTCCCTTGAATATTGAAAATCTTCCAAATGGAATGACTGCTGTGGCAACGCCTCAAAAGATTACAGTAAAAGTTGGGAAGAAGGTTAAGCGAGATGGTATGATTGTTGTGCCACAAGTTGACCAAAACCAGATTGATCCCAAGCTGCAAATTGATAGTGTAACCGTGTCAAATGAACGGGTTTCGGTTACGACAGATCAGGAAACATTAGCGAAGATTGACAAAGTTATTGCGCTTCTGCCTACTAGCGAACGGATTACGGGTAATTATAGTGGTTCAGTACCTTTGCAGGCTATTGATCGCAACGGGGTAGTCTTACCAGCAGTGATTACTCCATTTGATACGACAATGAAGGTAACTACAAAACCTGTGGTATCGAGTTCAAGTACATCTTCAAGTGCAAGTAGTTCGTCGGAGACATCTTCGTCAACGAAAGCAACTAGTTCAAAAACGAATTAAAAATAGGAAAAGGATTTTATAAAAATGGGTAAATATTTTGGGACTGATGGAGTCCGTGGAGAAGCTAACGTAGAATTAACGCCAGAATTGGCCTTTAAACTAGGACGTTTTGGAGGCTATGTTCTTAGCCAACATGAAACGGAAGCACCGAAAGTTTTTGTGGGACGTGACACACGTATTTCAGGGGAAATGCTAGAATCTGCTTTGGTGGCAGGTCTCCTCTCTGTAGGGATTCACGTCTACAAACTTGGTGTCCTTGCAACACCAGCAGTAGCTTACTTGGTAAAAACTGAAGGAGCAAGTGCTGGTGTCATGATTTCTGCTAGCCACAACCCAGCTCTTGATAATGGAATTAAGTTCTTTGGCGGTGATGGCTTCAAACTAGATGACGAAAAAGAAGCAGAAATTGAAGCCTTGCTAGATGCTGCGGAAGACACTCTTCCTCGTCCAAGTGCAGAAGGCTTGGGAACCTTGGTAGATTATCCAGAAGGCTTGCGTAAATATGAAGGCTACCTTGTTTCAACTGGAACTCCTCTTGATGGAATGAAGGTTGCCTTGGATACAGCTAATGGTGCCGCTTCTACAAGTGCCCGTCAAATCTTTGCAGACCTTGGAGCTCAATTGACTGTTATAGGGGAAACACCAGATGGTCTTAACATCAACCTTAATGTTGGTTCAACCCACCCAGAAACTCTTCAAGAAGTGGTCAAAGAAAGTGGCTCAGCTATTGGTTTGGCCTTTGACGGAGATAGTGACCGATTGATTGCTGTTGATGAAAATGGTGAGATCGTTGATGGTGACAAAATCATGTACATCATCGGAAAATACCTTTCTGAAAAAGGACAATTGGCTCAAAATACAATCGTGACAACTGTTATGTCTAACCTTGGTTTCCACAAGGCCTTGGACCGTGAAGGCATTAACAAGGCAGTCACTGCAGTTGGCGACCGCTACGTTGTTGAAGAAATGAGAAAATCAGGCTACAATCTTGGTGGTGAACAGTCTGGTCACGTTATCTTGATGGATTACAATACCACAGGTGATGGTCAATTGTCTGCCGTCCAATTGGCTAAAATCATGAAGGAAACTGGTAAGAGTTTGTCAGACTTGGCAGCAGAAGTAACCATTTATCCACAAAAATTAGTCAATATCCGAGTAGAAAATGCCATGAAGGAAAAGGCTATGGAAGTGCCAGCTATTAAGGCTATCATCGAGAAGATGGAAGAAGAAATGGCAGGGAATGGCCGTATCCTTGTTCGCCCAAGTGGAACAGAGCCCCTCTTGCGTGTTATGGCAGAAGCGCCTACAACAGAAGAAGTGGACTACTATGTTGATACTATCGCAGACGTAGTTCGAGCTGAAATCGGGATTGACTAAATCCTATAAAACTAGATGAAAATAAAAAATTATGGTACAATAGCTTATAATATTGTAGCCGAGGGAGAAAGACATGAATCTTAAACGTGAACAAGAATTTGTCAGTCAGTATCATTTTGATGCGCGTAATTTTGAATGGGAAAATGAAAATGGAACTCCTGAAACTAAGGTGGATGTGAACTTCCAATTACTCCAACATGACCAAGAAAATCAAGTGACATCTTTAGTGGTTGTCTTAAGTTTTATGATTGTCTTTGACAAATTTGTTATCAGTGGAACGATTTCCCAAGTTAACCATGTGGAAGGTCGTATTGTAAATGAACCAAGTGAGTTTAATCAAGAGGAAGTTGAAACTTTGGCTCGTCCATGTTTGAACATGCTCAACCGTTTGACTTACGAAGTAACTGAAATTGCATTAGACTTACCAGGAATCAATTTGGAGTTCTAATATGAAATTAGCTGTTATCACAGATTCCTCTGCCTATCTCAGTGCAGAGACCTTGCAAAGAGAAGATTTGTATGTCTTGGATATTCCTGTCAATATTGATGGTGAGGAGTATGTTGAAGGCATCAATCTGACTGCTGAGGAATTTTACCAAAAAATGGCTCAGGCTTCTGAATTGCCTAAGACCAGTCAACCAAGTATTGCCAAGTTAGATGAGATTCTAACTTCGCTCAAAGAACAAGGTTATACCCATGCTTTAGGGCTTTTCCTATCTTCTGGAATTTCAGGTTTTTACCAAAATATCCAGTATATGATAGAAGAATATGAGGGCTTAACTATTGCTTTCCCAGACACTTTTATTACAAGTGCTCCTCTGGGGATCATGGTTGAAAGTGTCTTTAACTGGCGAGACCAGGGCGATGACTTTGCCATTATTCAGGATAAGCTAGCTATTCAGATTAGTCATACATCTGCTTTCATCATGGTGGATGACTTGGACCACTTGGTGAAAGGGGGACGCCTTTCAAATGGGGCTGCTATTTTGGGCAATCTGCTAAGCATTAAACCAATCCTCTATTTCAACGACCAAGGTGTGATTGAAGTGTACGAAAAAGTTCGTACTGAAAAGAAAGCAACCAAGCGTTTAATTGAGATTATCAAGGAAGCCACAGCTTCAGGCCAATACCGTATCATTGTCATTCACGGAAATGCTCCTGAAAAGGCTGAAGAATTGCGTCAGCACTTACTTGAATCTGGAGTGGGTACGGATATTTCACTTGCTACATTTGGTAGTGTCATTGGAACACACCTAGGAGCAGGAAGCATTGCTCTAGGTTATATTCCAGTGATTTAGTTTGTGCTTCTAGGCTAGTTAAGAAATCTTGTATCTTGGAAATTGAACATGGACTATCTTCCTCATGAAAAAAGATGCTTGTCTTGCCTTTCATGGAAAGTCAGTGCCATTCCCTATTTTTCATGGGCAACTAAGGTCCTTTGTATCTTAGCAATTGAACACGCCTGGAACCCTGTGTGAAAAAGATAGTTCTTCCAAGGAGTAGACACTTCTTGATCAGAACTCCTATTTTCACTTTGTGTTCCTACAGGAGGCTTTGTATCTTAGACAGGAGTAGAGATGAGTATTCGAGTAATTATTGCTGGTTTTAAGGGAAAGATGGGCCAGGCTGCTTGTCAGATGGTCTTGGCTGATCCAGACTTGGACTTAGTAGCAGTTTTGGATCCCTTTGAGTCTGAATCAGAATGGCAGGGAGTTCCTGTCTTTAATGATAAGTCTGATTTAGCAGGCTTTAAAGCGGATGTTTGGGTAGATTTTACAACTCCAGCTGTTGCCTATGAAAATACACGCTTTGCTCTTGAAAATGGCTTTGCTCCAGTAGTTGGAACGACTGGTTTCACAAGTGAAGAAATTGTAGAGCTAAAAGATTTTTCACGTGCCCAAGATTTGGGTGGCTTGATTGCTCCTAACTTTGCCTTGGGTGCTGTCTTACTCATGCAATTTGCGACGCAAGCTGCCAAATATTTCCCAAATGTGGAGATTATCGAGCTCCATCATGACAAGAAAAAGGATGCCCCGAGTGGAACATCTATTAAAACAGCTGAGTTAATGGCAGAAGTTCGAGAGTCAATCCAGCAAGGTGCGCCTGATGAGGAAGAATTGATTGCAGGTGCCCGTGGTGCCGACTTTGATGGTATGCGTATCCACTCAGTTCGTTTGCCAGGTTTGGTAGCCCATCAGGAAGTCATCTTTGGCAATCAGGGAGAAGGATTGACCCTCCGTCATGACTCCTATGATCGTAGCTCCTTCATGACAGGGGTGAATTTGGGAATTAAAGAAGTTGTCAAGCGTCATGAGCTTGTCTATGGATTAGAACACTTATTATGAGATTAACGCAAATGCCTTCTGAATTTCAGAAGGCTTTACCAGTATTAGAAAAAATTAAAGAAGCAGGTTTTGAGGCCTATTTTGTTGGGGGCTCTGTTCGAGATGCTCTTCTCAATCGCCCTATCCATGATGTGGATATTGCGACGTCTTCTTATCCAGAAGAGACCAAGCAGATTTTTCCGCGAACTGCCGATATCGGAATCGAGCATGGAACCGTCTTGGTTTTAGATGGGGATGAGGAGTATGAGGTAACTACTTTTCGGACAGAAGATGTCTATGTGGACTACCGTAGACCTAGTGCGGTTTCTTTTGTTCGTTCGTTAGAAGAAGACCTTAAGCGCCGTGATTTCACAGTCAACGCCTTTGCCTTGGATGAGACAGGAGAAATCGTTGACTTGTTCCATGGTTTAGACGATTTGGAAAATCAAGTCTTGAGGGCGGTTGGAGTGGCAAGTGAGCGTTTCAACGAAGATGCTTTGCGTATTATGCGTGGTTTCCGTTTTCAGGCCAGTCTTGGCTTCGAACTTGAGCCAAAAACGTTTAAAGCTATGAAGACCTTGACGCCACTTTTGGAGAAAATTTCTGTGGAGCGTACCTTCGTTGAGTTTGATAAACTTTTGCTGGCTCCCTTTTGGAGAAGGGGCTTGGCTTCCATGATTGAGAGTCAAGCTTATGACTATCTCCCTGATATGGCATCTAGCCAGGATAAGCTCAACAGACTGTTTGATTTGGAGACTAGTTTTACTTTTGAATCCTCTGAACAAGCCTGGGCGGCTTTACTGTGGGCTTTGGAGATTGAAAATGCGCAGCCATTTTTGAAGGCTTGGAAAACCTCACGCCAGTTTGCCAAGCAAGTTCAGGATTTACTGACTATTTTGGCCTTGCGTGAAAAGGGAGAATTGAGCAAGCGCGATTGTTACCGCTTTGAATTGGATTTACTTTTACAGGCTGAAAATCTTCGTCAGGCTCAAGGAAAACCAGTCAACCCGCAAGTCATCACAGAAACTTACCAGAGTCTGACCATTCATGATAAGAAAGAAATCCAAATCAACGGTGGTATTTTGATCAAGGAATATGGTTATCAGCCGGGCCCAGATTTGGGAGAGATTTTAACAGAGATTGAATATGCCATTGTCGATGGAGAATTGGAAAATGACCGTCAAACCATCCATGCTTATCTGAGGGAGAAAAAATGAGTGATTTTATCGTTGAAAAACTAAGTAAATCCGTCGGTGACAAGACCGTTTTTAAGGATATTTCCTTTATTATCCATGACCTAGACAGAATTGGTCTGATTGGTGTCAATGGAACAGGGAAGACCACCCTTTTAGATGTTCTTTCTGGTGTTTCTGGATTTGATGGGGATGTTAGTCCTTTTTCAGCTAAGAATGATTACCAGATTGGTTACTTGACTCAAGACCCTGATTTTGATGATAGCAAGACGGTCTTGGATACGGTTCTATCTAGTGAACTAAAGGAAATCCAGCTTATTCGTGAGTATGAACTCCTCATGCTCAACTATAGTGAGGATAAGCAGGCACGTTTGGAACGGGTCATGGCAGAAATGGACTCTCTCCAAGCTTGGGAAATTGAGAGTCAGGTCAAGACGGTTCTTAGCAAGCTGGGGATTCAGGACTTATCTACTCCAGTTGGAGAATTATCAGGTGGTCTAAGAAGACGGGTCCAGTTGGCGCAAGTCTTACTTGGCAATCACGACCTTTTGCTTTTGGATGAGCCAACCAACCATCTGGACATTGCGACTATTGAGTGGCTGACCCTCTTTTTGAAAAATTCTAAGAAGACCGTCCTTTTTATTACCCACGACCGTTATTTCCTAGACGCTTTGTCAACACGTATTTTCGAGTTGGATCGCGCAGGATTGACCGAATACCAAGGAAATTACCAGGACTATGTTCGCCTAAAGGCGGAACAGGATGAGCGCGACGCGGCTCTTCTTCACAAAAAAGAACAACTCTACAAACAAGAATTGGCCTGGATGCGCAGACAACCGCAGGCGCGTGCGACCAAGCAGCAGGCTCGTATCAATCGTTTCCATGACCTGAAGAAAGAAGTTTCAGGTGGTGCTGCTGAGACAGACTTGACCATGAACTTTGAAACCAGTCGTATTGGGAAGAAAGTCATCGAGTTTCAGGATGTTTCCTTTGCCTATGAAAACAAGCCCATTTTGCAAGATTTTAATCTCTTAGTTCAGGCCAAAGACCGTATCGGAATCGTTGGGGACAATGGTGTTGGAAAATCAACCCTGCTCAACCTGATTGCAGGCAGTCTTGAGCCGACAGCAGGACAAGTGGTGATAGGGGAAACTGTTCGCATCGCCTATTTCTCTCAACAAATTGAGGGTTTGGATGAAAGCAAGCGTGTTATCAATTACCTGCAAGAAGTGGCAGAAGAAGTTAAGACCAGTGGTGGTTCTACGACTTCCATCGCTGAGTTGCTGGAGCAGTTTCTTTTCCCACGTTCGACGCATGGAACCTTGATTGAGAAATTGTCTGGGGGAGAGAAAAAACGTCTTTATCTCCTCAAACTGCTCTTGGAAAAACCAAATGTTCTCCTTTTGGACGAACCGACAAATGACCTAGATATTGCGACCTTGACAGTTTTGGAGAATTTCTTGCAAGGCTTTGCTGGTCCAGTTTTGACTGTTAGTCACGACCGCTATTTCTTGGATAAGGTAGCGACCAAGATTCTGGCTTTTGAGGATGGTAAAATTCGTCCTTTCTTTGGTCATTACACCGACTATCTTGATGAAAAAGTCTTTGAAACAGAGATGGCCAATCAAGTGCAAAAAGCCGAAAAGGAAAAAGTGGTCAAAGTTCGAGAAGACAAGAAACGCATGACCTACCAAGAAAAGCAGGAGTGGGCAAGTATTGAAGGTGATATTGAAGCCTTGGAAAACCGTATCGCTGCTATTGAAGAGGAGATGCAGGCCAACGGCTCCGACTTTGGTAAGCTGGCTACTCTCCAAAAAGAACTGGATGAGAAAAACGAAACACTCCTTGAAAAATACGAACGCTATGAGTATCTCAGTGACTTTGATAGCTAGAAGAATAGAAAAATCCCGTCTCATGACAGGATTTCTCTATTCTTTTTTGGTTTCTTGATGAAAGATATTTTGCCAAGTTTCGTGGCGACGCCAGATACTGGTATGGACGATACCATCTAACTCATAGCAGATGAGTTTGGTCTTTTGACTGATGGAAGTGATTTGAATGTCCTTGATAGCAGAATTCAAGTCTTTTTCGGCTTTATAGGCCTCTTTATCCATCTGCTCTCCATCCTGACGAATATAGACAAAATCATCAGCCAATAGTTCTTCCAGTTGATTTCCTTGGTCAATCAATTGTTCACGCATAAGCAATTTTTTATAGACGTTATCTAAAATTTCATCCTCAGGGATAGGTGCTGGCTCAATATGGACATCGGTATCAAAAACCCCAAAACGTTCTTCTAGCATAGACTCAACTTGATCCGCAATCTCGTGACTCTCAAAAACAGACAAGTCAGGATTCATTTCTAACGTGATATCCAGGTAGATGTTGCTACCGTAGGTACGACCTCTTTGGGACTTAACCTTGCTGATTTTGGGAATTTCCATGATGGCCTTTTGATAATCCTCAAGCAAACGGTCGTCAAAACCATCTGAAAGACTAAAGGAAGACTCGATAAAGATATCATAGGCAGTCTTCAAGATAAAGAAAGTGATGATAATGGCAACCAGTTTATCCACAATGGGATAATTGAAACTGCTGGCCAGGATGGCAATGGTAGTACCAAGTGAGGTGACAGCATCAGAAAGATTGTCCTTGGCGGCAGCCTTCAGCGCCTTGGAGTTGGATTTCTTACTGAGGCGAGTATTGTAGAGATAGACCAGAAACATTATCGATGCAGAAATGATTCCTAGAGTTGCACCCAGAGGGTCAATGACCGTTTCTTCACGACTGAGAATCTTCTGAATGGTATCCCTTAGAACATCAAAGCCAACATAGAACATGATAATAGAAGTGACCAAGCTAGCCAAATCTTCAATCTTCCAGTGGCCAAAACGGTGGTCTCGGTCAGCAGGCTGGCGTGCCATCCGGATTCCAATCAAGAGGGCCACATTTCCAATGATGTCCGACACGTTGTTAAAACCATCGGCCACCAAACTGGATGAATGGAGGAGGTGCCCAGTTGCTAATTTGGCTGCAGACAAGATCAAATAGGTCGAAATACTGATAATGGCCCCACGCTCAGCTAACTTGAGATTTGAGATAGATTGCTTCATTCAACTTCCTTTCTAGTCATATAGCATTCTACCATTATACTGGTTTTCAAGGGAAAATTCAAATAAGTCATTTTTTACTCTTTGAAAACTTTTCAAAATTTGGTATAATAGTACTACTCAAGGGAGTAGCTGGCAGAAACCTGTGATAGTGTCGTCATTCCGAATTTTATACTGAAAAGTATGCTTTCCGGCACTATCTTAAACAGCGAGACTTGTTATGATTAACAGGTCTCTTTTTGTTTGTCGTGAAAAGATGCGATGAGGGAAAAGAGAGTCTGTTTTGCACACAATGTCAAGGAGGAGACACATGTCAAAAGAACAAAAACGCCAAGCGTTTTACACTCAAAGTCCTGAAGAGGTCTTGAATGCTGTAGATGCGACCGAGCAAGGTTTGTCATCAAGTGAGGCGGAAAAGCGCCTTGCAGAATTTGGCCACAATGAACTCGAAGAAGGCGAGAAACGATCAATCCTGGTCAAATTTATCGAGCAATTTAAGGATTTGATGATTATCATCCTAGTTACGGCAGCAATCTTGTCAGTTGTGACTTCTGGTGGGGAAGATATCGCAGATGCCATTATCATCTTAGCCGTGGTAATCATCAATGCTGCCTTTGGTGTTTACCAAGAAGGGAAAGCAGAAGAAGCGATCGAAGCCCTCAAATCTATGTCAAGTCCAGCTGCCCGCGTTCTTCGTGATGGACACATGGCAGAGATTGACTCTAAAGAATTGGTACCTGGAGATATCGTTGCCCTTGAAGCTGGTGACGTGGTGCCAGCAGACCTACGTTTGCTAGAAGCCAACTCTCTTAAAATAGAAGAAGCAGCTCTTACAGGTGAGTCTGTGCCAGTCGAAAAAGACTTGACAGTTGAACTTGCTGCAGATGCTGGTATTGGTGACCGTGTCAACATGGCCTTCCAAAACTCTAACGTAACCTATGGTCGCGGTATGGGTGTTGTTGTCAATACAGGGATGTATACTGAAGTCGGTCACATCGCAGGTATGCTTCAAGACGCTGATGAGACTGATACACCCCTCAAACAAAACTTGAATAACCTTTCTAAGGTCTTGACCTATGCTATCTTGGTTATTGCACTTGTTACTTTTGTAGTTGGTGTTTTCATTCAAGGTAAAAATCCACTCGGTGAGTTGATGACCTCTGTTGCCCTTGCTGTTGCAGCCATCCCAGAAGGACTTCCTGCTATCGTAACCATCGTTCTTGCCCTTGGTACTCAAGTTTTGGCCAAACGAAACTCTATTGTTCGTAAGTTGCCAGCTGTAGAAACACTTGGTTCAACTGAAATCATCGCTTCTGATAAGACTGGTACGCTGACCATGAACAAGATGACCGTCGAAAAAGTCTTCTACGATGCAGTCCTACATGACTCAGCTGATGACATTGAACTAGGTCTTGAAATGCCCCTGCTCCGTTCAGTTATCTTGGCCAATGATACGAAAATTGATGTTGAAGGCAACCTGATTGGTGACCCAACAGAAACAGCCTTTATCCAATATGCCTTGGACAAGGGTTACGATGTCAAAGGATTTTTAGAGAAATATCCTCGTGTGGCTGAGTTGCCATTTGATTCTGAACGTAAGCTCATGTCAACAGTTCATCCACTTGCAGATGGACGCTTCCTCGTAGCTGTTAAAGGTGCGCCAGACCAACTCTTGAAACGTTGTGTTCTTCGTGATAAGGCTGGGGATATTGCTCCGATTGACGAGAAGGTTACAAACCTCATTCATACCAACAACTCTGAAATGGCTCACCAAGCCTTGCGTGTCCTTGCAGGTGCTTATAAGATTATTGATAGCATTCCAGAAAACCTGACTTCTGAAGAGCTTGAAAATGATTTAATCTTTACTGGTTTGATTGGGATGATTGACCCTGAACGTCCGGAAGCTGCTGAGGCTGTTCGTGTGGCTAAGGAAGCTGGAATCCGTCCAATCATGATTACGGGTGATCACCAAGACACTGCAGAAGCTATTGCTAAACGTTTGGGAATCATTGACGCAAACGATACCGAAGGCCATGTTTTAACTGGTGCTGAACTCAATGAACTGTCAGATGAAGACTTTGAAAAAGTAGTTGGTCAATACTCTGTTTATGCCCGTGTGTCTCCAGAACACAAGGTTCGTATCGTCAAGGCTTGGCAAAAACAAGGTAAGGTCGTTGCTATGACAGGTGATGGTGTCAATGATGCGCCAGCTCTGAAAACAGCCGATATCGGTATCGGTATGGGAATCACTGGTACAGAGGTTTCTAAGGGGGCATCTGACATGATTCTTGCAGATGATAACTTTGCGACTATCATCGTCGCAGTTGAAGAAGGACGTAAGGTCTTCTCAAATATTCAAAAGACTATTCAGTACCTACTTTCTGCCAATACTGCTGAAGTATTAACTATCTTCCTATCAACCTTGTTTGGTTGGGATGTCTTGCAGCCAGTTCATCTTTTGTGGATCAACTTGGTAACCGATACTTTCCCAGCTATCGCTCTAGGTGTTGAGCCAGCTGAGCCTGGTGTCATGAACCATAAACCACGTGGACGCAAGGCAAGCTTCTTCTCAGGTGGTGTTTTGAGTTCTATCATCTATCAAGGTGTACTCCAAGCAGCTATTGTTATGAGTGTTTATGGTCTTGCTCTTCTTTACCCAGTTCACGTGGGTGACAATCATGCCATTCATGCGGATGCCCTTACTATGGCCTTTGCAACTCTTGGTTTGATTCAGCTCTTCCATGCCTACAATGTCAAGTCTGTTTACCAATCTATCTTGACAGTTGGCCCATTTAAGTCTAAGACCTTCAACTGGTCCATCTTGGTATCCTTCATCCTTCTCATGGCAACAATCGTTGTAGAACCACTTGAAGGTATCTTCCACGTAACCAAACTAGACTTGTCACAATGGGGAATCGTTATGAGCGGAAGCTTCTCAATGATTATTATTGTCGAAATTGTTAAGTTTGTTCAACGTAAACTCGGTTTTGATAAGAATGCGATTTAAAAAAAAGTCATCTTCGGATGGCTTTTTGTTACAGTTGAGGGAAAGGGCTTGCAGTTACCGGCTTTTGTGCTATAATTGCTATAATATAGTAAAAAGTAAGAGGAGTGTGAGGAAGTGGAGAAGAAAATTGTGAAGGATATCTTATTTTTATCTCAGGTGTCTCAGCCGGCAAGTCAGGAAGATCTTTATCTTGCCAGAGATTTGAAGGAAACACTTTTAGCGAATCGTGAGACTTGTGTCGGTCTGGCTGCCAATATGATTGGGGTGCAGAAGCGCGTGATTATCTTTAATCTGGGCTTGGTTCCTGTGGTCATGTTTAACCCAGTGCTCCTGTCCTCTGAAGGAGCTTATGAGACAGAGGAAGGTTGTTTGTCCTTGACAGGTGTGAGACCTACTAAGCGTTATGAAACCATAAGGGTTGCCTATCGTGACAGCAAGTGGCAGGAACAGACCATTACCTTGACAGGTTTCCCAGCCCAGATTTGTCAGCATGAACTGGATCACTTGGAAGGACGAATCATTTAGGAGGAAAGCAAATGAAACGAATAGTCTTCGAACTTATTTTTATCGCAACGACCTGGTATATCTTTTTACCGCCTCTTAACCTGACCAGCTGGGAATTTCTCTTTTTCCTCTGTGGGCATTTGCTGGTTGTAGCAATCTTATTTGGTTTTGGCAAGGGGATAAACCTTGTCAAAACGGTTCATGTGCGCCACGGCAAGGCGGAAGCTGCATTAAATTTTGAGGGTTTCAAAATCAATCGGTTAGGGAAAGTTCTTTTAGCTTCTATTGGAGGAATTCTTCTCTTGGCTGGTTTAGTTTCCTTGGTGACCTCCAGCATTTTTCAGGCTAAAAATTATGCTAATGTAGTCACAGTTACGGAAAAAGACTTTACTGAATTTCCTAAGACTGATACCAGTAAGGTTCCTATTCTAGATAGAAGTACTGCTGAAAAAATTGGGGACCGTTACTTGGGTTCCCTAACGGATAAGGTGTCGCAATACGTGGCGGCAGACACCTATACCCAACTGACGATTGATGGGAAACCTTATCGGGTTACACCGTTAGAATATGCAGACCCTATCAAATGGTTTAACAATCAAGCCAAGGGAATCGGTGAGTATATCAAGGTGGACATGGTAACTGGAAATGCGAATTTGGTGGACTTGAAGACACCAATCAAGTATTCTGACTCGGAGTATTTTAACCGTGATGTCAAACGCCACCTGCGCTTGAAGTACCCAACTAAGATCTTCAAAACTCCATCTTTTGAGGTGGATGATGAGGGCAATCCTTTCTATGTGGCTACAGTTTACCAAAAGCAATTTGGACTTGCGGTTCCCCGTCCTGTTTCAGTCATTATCTTGGACGCCACAAATGGAGAGACCAAGGAATACAGCTTATCAGAAGTTCCAGAATGGGTGGACAGGGTCTATCCAGCTGAGGAAACCATTGAGCAAATCAACTATAATGGCAAGTACAAGGACGGTTTCTGGAATGCTATGATTTCCAAGAAAAACGTGACCCAGACTACCAAGGGCTATAATTACTTGTCCATCGGTAATGACATCTATCTCTACACAGGTGTGACGTCGGCCAATGCGGATGAAAGTAATCTTGGTTTCATCCTTGAGAATATGCGAACAGGAGAAATCACCAAGTACAGCTTGGCTTCAGCGACCGAAGAATCAGCCCGTGAATCAGCCGAAGGTGCTGTTCAGGAGAAATCCTACAAGGCAACCTTCCCAATCCTCATCAACCTCAATGACAAGCCTCTCTACATCATGGGCTTGAAGGACAATGCTGGCCTTGTCAAAGAGTATGCTCTGGTAGACGCAGTTGAGTACCAAAATGTTATCGTAGCCACGACAGTGGAAGAGCTGCTCAGCAAGTATGCCAATAAAAACGACCTTGAGATTGATAATGCAACAACTGAAAGCATCAAGGGTGTGGTAGCAGACCTCAAATCAGCTGTTATCAAGGGAGATACCGTCTACTTCTTTAAAGTTGATGGCAAGATTTACAAGGTTAAGGCCTCAGTATCAGATGACCTTCCTTACCTTGAAAATGGTAAAACCTTCGAAGGTCAAGTAGGAAAAGACAATTATCTCAAGACCTTTAAAGTTCAGTAAAAACAGCTTTATTTAAGAAGTATATGCTATAATAAGGTAAATTAAGACTAATGGAGGACAAACAAATGGGTTTTTATTTGATGCTTGCTTCAATGCTACTCGGACTACTTGCTTTGAAGATAGGTGTTTCTCAGTTCAAGGAGAAAAAAGATAAATTCTTATCTATCTTAACAAGTTTAGCTGGCATAGCCCTTGTTCTCGTGGCTGTCTGGTTAGGATGGCCCAAATAAACAGAGAAACCTCGGTCAAACCGAGGTTTTTTAGATGAATTTCTTGGTTGTGGCTGAAAAATATGCTACACTATCAATATGAAAATTTTAATCCCAACAGCAAAAGAAATGAACACAGACTTGCCAAGTATCGAGGCAACTCCTTTAAGACCAGAAAGTCAGGCTGTGCTTGATGCCTTGGCTCTCTATTCTGCTAGTCAATTGGAGATTTTTTACAAAGTTTCAGCCGAGAAAGCTGCGGAAGAATTTCAAAATATCCAAGCTTTGAAAAGGCAAACTGCTCAACACTACCCAGCCTTGAATCTATTTGATGGGCTTATGTACCGCCACATCAAGCGAGACAAATTGACCGAGGTAGAGCAAGCCTATCTTGAAAATCATGTCTTTATTACTTCGGCTTTGTACGGAGTTGTTCCAGCCTTGTCACCTATGGCACCTCACCGTTTGGACTTTTTGATGAAATTAAAGGTCGCTGGTAAGACTTTGAAGAGTCATTGGAAGGTAGCCTATGATGAGGATATGAATGGTGAAGACCTAATTTTCTCTCTCTTGTCGTCGGAGTTTGAGACTGTATTTTCTAAGGAAATCAGAGAAAAAATGGTGACCTTCAAATTCATGGAGGACAAGGGTGGTCAGCTGAAGATTCATTCAACCATTTCTAAGAAAGCGCGTGGTGCCTTCCTGACAGCGCTGATAGAAAATCAAGTACAAACGGTGGAGGAAGCTCGTCGCTTAAGCTTTGCAGGATTTGTTTACAGAGAAGACCTGTCCCAACTACAGGAATTGGTTTTTGTAAAGGAAGTATAGAAATCAGATAAGAGAAAAAGTCAGCACGATTATGCTGACTTTTTTGATAACTTATAAAGTATTGGACAAATGAATCTCATTTGATAAGGTGTTAAGATGATTAACCAAATCCATGATTGACAGATGATTTCGACAAATAAACTTCTTGGTAATTCCTGGAATATAGAAATTAGACACGATGATATCGTAATCTGTCTGATTTAAAATCTCAGGACTTGTTTTCAATTCATCCCAAGTATCGAAGGTAAAGCGGTTATTACAGTAATAGGAAAGCATATCAACAAAGGTAAGGGATATAGCATGGTCAAAGTTACTGATAATCAAAACCTTGATAGGTGGTCGATTTTCTAACAACTGAGTAGAGAGGTTTTCAGCATGGGTTAAGATGGTGTACATCAAGTGTTCCAACTGTTCAGGGTGGTCATGCTGTCCAATTGCTTGACGGTATTGAGCCAGTTCTTGACGTGCACTTCCCATAAAGTCTGGGAAATAAACTTCAAATTTTTTAATCGTCAATGCTTTTTGTTCAAATAAGATTGGGGTAGAAAAGATTTCCTGTCTTTCAAAGAAAGCCGTGTTGTGTAAATGCCAAATCAGCTCATCGTGGTTGGTAAAGGTAATCTTATATTGTTTTGACAGGCGTTCTAATATTTGACTCAGTAATTGGTAAGAGTATCTTGCTTCACTGTTTTTTTCTAAAGAGTTGAAGAATTCTTGAGGATCTAAAAAAATGTTACTTTGAATAAAGGAAATAAAAATTTGTGCGATGATATCTGGAGTGATTTCAAGTTCAAATACTTGAGAGAAATGGCCTAGTATCTCTTCAAAATTTGGAATGTTTGCTAAAATAGGATAGTATTCATCAAAGAAATGATTTGGTAAGTCGATGAAATGACCATTTTTGATGCGGTAAATACTGATAGCTATCATCAGTTTGTACATTCTATAAATTGAAAATCGCATTGGATAATTCGTGATTTTATAGAAGAAGTCAGCAAACTCTGTTAAATCCTCTTCAGGAAGGTCAGGAAAAGGCCAGTCTAGGAAATAATATCTCTCAGAGAAGTATTGGGCAAAAAAATAGCGAATATCAATTTCATTTCCACGTATCGCGGATGGAGTAAAGGATAGTTCAATTTGGAATTGAGTTGACAGAGTTTTTGTAATATTTCTGCCCAATCGATAGAGGTTGGCATTACTAGAGTGAAGATTTTCTATTGTTCGATAAATAGGTAGCCCCTCATTGAAGAACATATACTCTAGTAATTGAAAAGATTGAGAATTAGCAAGAAAATATTGATAAACATCTTCTAAACTAGTGTTAACTTCTAAATCTATCATGATTCCGTTAACAGAAGATTGGATGTCAATAGATGGAAAGGCAAGACGTAATTCATTTAAATCACTTTTTAAGATTCGTTCTGTACATCCTAACTTGTCGGCAAGTTCATGTAATTTCAACCAATCGCGATGTTGAATTAGGGTTTCCATTAAGCGTAATTGTCTTTGATCTTTTGTGGATAAAAGGTTTCTCATACGGATATTATCCTCCTTAAAAACATTATATCATATTTTTGTTTTAATGTAACAAGAATGTTAGAATCAAAAAAATGTTCTGATAATTCGAAAAAATAGAATATAATAAAGGGCTTTCATAGACAGAAATATGATATAGTAATTCCTTGGATAATATTGATTTATATATCAAATAGTTGTACATTAGGAATTATAAAATACTATCTAGGAGTTTAAAATGAAACATTCACATAAGAAATCATTTGACTGGTATAGCATGCAACAACGATACTCTATTCGTAAGTATCATTTTGGTGCGGCTAGTGTCTTGCTCGGGACAGCCTTAGTCTTGGGAACTGCTGCCAATGCGCAATCAGTACAAGCAGAGGAACAACATCCTGAGGCAACTAATAGTGTCTCTGTTGATAAGGTAGATGAAGCTACTAAACCAGCAGAAGTTTCTACACCTAAAAAAGAAACAACTTATGCAGCTCCAACTGTTGCGAACCCAGTAGAAACGACTCCAGCTAAATCTGATGAAGCTAAAGCGCCAGCAGAAAAAGTTGAAGAAGTAAAAGATAAAAAAGAAGAAGTAACGCATCAAGATGCTGTTGACAAGTCAAAATTGTTAACAGCTCTTTCGCGTGCTAAAAAATTAGAAAGCAAGTTATATACAGAAGCAAGTGCTGCTAACTTGCAAGCAAGTATCCAAGCTGGTCAAAGCTTGCTTGGAAAAGCAGATGCAACTGAAGCTGAATTATCAGTAGCAGAGTCATCTATCCAATCAGCTATTATTGGTCTAGAACTTCGTTCTAACTCTAACAAAGGAACTGTATCAGAAACGCCTGTAGCGAAGAAAGCTGACGCGGCAGAAGCCAAAGAAGAAGCTAAACCAGCTGCAACAACTGATCGTTCAGCTGTTGATAGCACTGTTTTGCCAACTAGTACAGCTGCCAAAGTAGAAACAACTTCAGCTCCAGTATCTACTAATGAAATCTTGAAGCCAGGTTTGAGCCTTGCTGATGCTCGCCAAAATCCAGCTATCCGTAAGGAAGACTTGGATAAAGGGCATAGTGGCTTTAGAGCGGCTAGCAATCCAGCCAATCCAATTGTATCAGGTTCTGGAAATACAGTTGCATTTTCAGACATCAGCCAAGGTGGTCGTAGCTATAGTTTCCGTGGTTACGGGAACTCACGTGGTGGTAATTCAATTCATTACGATGTAACAACAGTACGTCAAGGTAATAGATTGAATTTCACAATTAAATACTCTGGTCCAGGTGAATTTGTTAATAATAACTTTATCTTGGATAAAGGGGATGGATTTGGAAATCCTTCAAATGCGACTATCACAACCCCTAGATTGAGAGAACAATCAAAACCTATTAGCCAGGGTGCCAACTTTGTATCTCACTCAGGATACAGTATGACCTCTGCAACTTCAACTAACGTGGAACAAACAATCAGATTTAGTTTGCCTATCATTAATCCAAATGGTGATTTGTCTGTTCGTTTGAAACCTGTTACTTTTAACGTGGACCAAGGTGGTGGTGGTGCCGCTACTAGCAATGACCCATACAGTAACTCTAACTATTATTATAGAGCAAACCCACTATACTTGGATGCAAACCCTTATGGTGGTACTAATAACAAGACTGTTTCAGAAGACATTGACTTCCAAACTGTCTATCTTCCAACTACTAAGTTACCAGAAGGTCAAACCAGATTAGTTCGAGAAGGTGAAAAAGGACAACGTCAAATTACCTATAAAGTCCATCGATTTGGTAACGAAACACTTTTAGGATTGCCAATTAGTAATTCTGTTACTAAAGAAGCTAAGCCACGTATTATGCAAATTGGTGTGGCTAAAGAGCTAATCGATACAGTAAAACCACGTGTTGATCAAAATAAAGTTGGTGATACAAATAACCTCACTTTCTATCTTGATAACGATGGAAACGGTGTTTATACTGAGGGCGTAGACGAACTTGTTCAAAAAATTGCTATTAAAGATGGAGCCAAGGGTGAAAAAGGGGACCAAGGCGAACGTGGTCTCACTGGAGCCCAAGGTGCCAAAGGTGAAAAAGGGGAACAAGGCGAACGTGGTCTCACTGGAGCCCAAGGTGCCAAAGGTGAAAAAGGAGACCGAGGCGAACGCGGTCTAACCGGAGCCCAAGGTGCTAAAGGTGAAAAAGGAGACCAAGGTGAACGCGGTCTGACTGGAGCACAAGGTGCTAAAGGTGAAAAAGGAGACCAAGGTGAACGCGGTCTGACTGGAGCCCAAGGTGCTAAAGGTGAAAAAGGAGACCGAGGCGAACGCGGTCTAACTGGAGCTCAAGGAGCTAAAGGTGAAAAAGGAGACCAAGGTGAACGCGGTCTGACTGGAGCCCAAGGTGCTAAAGGTGAAAAAGG